>JAVCDJ010000055.1 GCA_030765845.1 Candidatus Stygibacter australis | reverse complement strand
ATTTTCAACCGAACTCTGATAATCGGCAAAGTATATTTTGCCCAGTAATAAACAGATCAATAGAATAGCTATCGCTAAAAACATGGTTTTCTTCACAAATATTCCTAAATATCCTCTTATTTCACCACCGTCACTTTCTGCTGCGCCTGATACTCATCCCCAGCTTTAACCCGCACGAAATACACTCCACTACTCACATATTCGCCCGTTGAATTACTCAAATCCCAGTCGGCATGATAGTAATCATTTTCAGTTTCAGAATTCGCGTTTATTCCTTTCACTTTCTGACCTTTTATGTTAAAAACTTCAAAAGTTATTTCATGATCAAAGCCCTCACCCAGCCAAATTATTCTTGCTTTGTTATACCTTGAATTACTTGATGATAAAGGATTTGGGTATACAAGCAGATCATTATTGACTGCTATCACATCATCGTCTATCGGATTGCCATAAGGATTATATTCATAAGCACCCAGATCAATGCCATTGCCTCTAATGCGCAGATTTCCGGAGCGGTCATATTCGGGTAATTCTACTCCCTCTGGCAGCATTAGCGTTCCCATATCAATTGCTGGTGAACCCTCATCTATTCTGAAAGGATATTCTCCTTCATGCAGAAATAACGGGTCTGCTTCGCTGATGGTGCCTGTATCCCAGTCAAGTTCATATCCTCCATAAGTAAGTAATCCGTCCGAACCGTTTTCTATTATGCAGTGATGAACACTTAATTCAGGATAAGGTTCATAACTGCCATTCATGAATATTGAATAAGAAGAATTACCATAAAATATGCTGTTCATGATCTCTGCCCGTACTCCTGATTCTATGGAAACCGGTGCACTGGCTATATATGATCCGGTCAATTGGTTATCAGCAAAAGTGCAGTTAACGATATTTAGTGTCATCCTTTCTCTTCCTACTATTGCAAATGTTTCAGGATAGGTTATGCTGCCATTATTATAATAAGTATTGTTGCTGAATTCTGTATTGATAATATTAGCATGCAAATTGTCATAATCAATGTCTTGATCACTGCTAATATTTATATGGCTTGGCTGGTTACCAGAGATTTTACAATTTTCTACCATAAATAAACAGTCTGGAGCTGGGGATGTTAAGAAATTGGCGTAATATACAGCAGTGGTTGCTGTATCTCCTTCGCTTAAATTATCAATCAATTGTACGTTTCTTAAGGTAAGATTAGTTCTGGAAACCAGTATTAACCTGCAAAAATTATTATTCCTGATTATAATATTTTCAAACAATACTGGTTCACTTGTATTTTCAGGGTTAACAATATTGAACAACATATAGCTCGGATCTATGTGTACTTCTGCAAAACCATTAATAATTTGCATATTCCTGATTTCATAAACAGGTAAAGGATTAATATCCAGAAAAAAGCCACTGCGATTATCCTGCAGATCAATAATTGTTGTTTCTTCTGATATTCCTCCTATTGATACGTAACTTTTCATTAGGATAGGGAACTGCTGATAATTGTCCTGACAATTATAAATTCCTTCGTCTAAATATATAGTCCTCTGATTATCAACATCAGCACTGATGATCTGTATAGCATGGCTGATTGTCTGCAAAGGCTCATCAAAACTTAAGCCGCTGTTACTGTTATCTCCATCCGGTGAAACGTAAATATCTGCCTCAACTCTTTCATATTTATAATGAAGTACATCAAATTCCATATCATCATAATCTTGATTATAACTGCTGTCTCCCTGATATAATTCATATCCGAAAGGTTCAGACACTGTAAATGTATCAACTATTACATCTATTGACACTCCGGTTCCTGTAGAATTTTGAATATCTAATCCATAAGAGGCAAAATTGTCATATATATTACATCTGTTTGTATCTGAAAAATTTAATGAAGTAGATAAGTTCCAGCTTGAAATCCCACCACCTCGCAATGATGCCCGGTTATTTCTTATTGTATTACCTGCCAAGCCAACCAATCCACCACCAATCTGAATACCTCCACCACAAATAGCTTGATTGTATTCAATAATACAATTAATTATATCTACTATGGCAAGGTTTGTATAAATACCACCTCCATATCTTCTTGTTCCTTCTAAAAATCCTATTCCGTTTGTTAGAGTAAATCCTCGAATAGTAGTTCCTTCTCCTTCTCCATTATAAACAGCAACACAGCATCCTGTCTGATTTCCGTCTATGATAGTTGTATGGATATATTCAGCATTACCAGTTGTAAATTCCAGGCTTGCCAGAGTGATTGTTTTACCGTTCAAGTCAGTATTTTCAAAATATCTGCCCGGATAAACAAGAACCGTATCTCCATCAGCACTGGCATTAATGCCTTCCTGAATAGAAGTATAATCTCCTGTACCCTCTATATCAACCGTGATTGTAGTTCCCTGCAATACTCCAATCAATAGTAAACCAATTAACATAATCAAGCTCTTCTTCATATTTCTTTCCTTATATTTATACCTGACGCCCATCTGGACGCCAGGCATTTTCCGTCTCACGAATTTATTTCATCAATACCGCTTTGCTGGTAATCACTTGTTCATCTATAGCCAGTCTGATGAGATATATTCCGCTGCTTACTTTTTTTCCTATCTCATTATCACCTTTCCAGATGATATTATAATTCTCTGGACGATAAGTTTCGTTAACAAGGCTTTTCACTTTTTGACCTTTGATATTAAAAATGTCCAGTATTACTTCTTGCTGTTCTTCCAGATTAAAAGAAATAGTAAGTTCAGGATTGAAAGGATTGGGGTAGCATTGCAACTCAGTAGTCACCGGTATAACGTCTCCCTGCTTATCCTTAAATGATACTTTATAGTGTATTCCCGGCATTCCAGTGATTAGACTTCCGGGTTCATATTCTCCAGTATTACTGTTTTCTACCAGATATTCTTTTTTCCGCTCTTCTCTGCTGCGTCCCTCATACCAGAAGGCAAACTCAATATCCTGACCAAGTTCTTCTTCTAAAATATGGGCACAGATCTGGCATAGAGTATCTTCCACCACCTGTGCTCCTCGACATTCATCATTTACATAGATTGCCACTTCCTGGGGAATATCTTCCTCATCAAATTCTACATAAACCGGCAGATAATCAATATCATCATTGAAAGTAAAGTGTTCCGCAACAGGCCTATATTCTGGCTCTTCACTCCTGGTGGAAATTTGCCAGTAAAAATTATTACTTTCGTTTATAGTTTTAATCACTACGCAGTCCATATAGTTTAATTTGCAGAACTGTGGTGAACCTGACCAGGGATCATGAGTAGAGGTTCTGCTGATCGCCCATTCCATGGTATAAATAGCAATCGCATCTTCTATAACTTCCTGAGGAAATGCATCTAATACATTTTGAGGAACTTGTAGAAAGTAGCCTAGCCAGGTTTCCTGATAGGGTTCTGTATGCAATTCCACGTTATCCAGACATTTCAAACCTCTGGAAAATAAAACACATCCTTCACCATTATCACGGCTCATTTTATAACCATTCTTGCTGTTCACCATGTAATTGGTTGGATCCCAGGTCCATTCTCCCTGATAATAAACTCCGTCTACTACATAATCAGTATTATACCATACATCCACACCATCAGGCACCGGATTCCAGTTTTGCAGAACTTCACTCACTACCAGATTATTTCCATTATTATATGGAATTTGACTATCAAGGGGCAAACGGGGAAAGCTCCGCCACAGATAAGTTCTCCTGTTACCATCATAATTCCAATTATAAATATCATGGGCATGGTATTTATAACCCATATCAGAGCATGTGCCATCAGGGTCGTTATAATTACTATCATCATTGCTTTTATCAATTATTGATCTATTTATTTTGCATTCTTGCTTAATTGAACTATTTTCGACCGAACTCTGATAATCTGCAAAG
>JAVCDJ010000054.1 GCA_030765845.1 Candidatus Stygibacter australis | reverse complement strand
AGGGGTATCTTTGAATATCGCTCAAATTGAGATGTGTGAACATTTTTGAATATTCCAGAACAAATGGAGTATTCATTTCATATTCTGAGTATTCTAAAGGAAACTCAGTTTGCAAAACAATGTTTTATGCGATTTTAACTTATTTATTTATAATAAGTTATCTAATGTGAAGAAAGCTTATTTCTTCTCCAGCAAAGGAGGGAAAGAAAGTGTAATGGGATTAACCGGCATCTTAAAAGATCCTTCCCAAAAGCTGTGAGAAAAAATTCTACTTAAGAAGCTCATAATCCTTTGATGAATACTCTTAATAACTTATTAGGTTGAAGTGAATGATTTGTTAGCATTAAGCAGAAATTATTACATTCTACTTGGCATTTTTTATTCAATTCTCAAGCTCCTTTTTAATTACAATACATCACGACAATTGATATATTGTAATAATAAAGGCAATCTATTTTTATTCACTTAAATGAATGCTATATTTAACTCTATGTTAGTCATGATGTTAGATTACTCGTCCTGTTGCATCAATGTTATATAAACAAAAATAGAATAAGCTGTATCTTATCTTTTCTGCGTCCAGGAGAGAGTTTTTTCTGATTCAGCAGAGAGTTTTAGTTTGATTTCCATAGTAAAAGCATCTGTTTTTGTATATTCAAAATCAGCAGCAAAAATATTAGGTAATTGTCTATCCAATTGATGCCTTATCAGGATGTCAGCTTCTTCCTTGCTATTATTATTGATCACGATCTGGTAATCACTGCTCTCAACTCTCCGGCGGTTATCAGAATATTGCACATTCATGGTTTTGGTCTCTCCACTAAGGTCAAAGGCATCACCCAATTTCAATACTAGAGTTTTATTTTCAGGCGTATCATCAATTCTGCTTTCTCCAATGAATTGTAGTTGTCCATCAGTTCTATCTGGAGTATAGATATTCATCATGCCTTGGGGAATTGGTTTGCCAAACCCATTTTCCTGAGTATTCTTGAAGGCAACGGTTTTTTGAAGTTTAGTCTCATAACCATTGCTATTGAACAGGAAATATTCCTCTGCCTTTATCGTTGCTGAAGGATATAATTGAAACTGTCTGCTGCTTCTATCAGGACTATCAATGGGGGTTGCCAATGTATATAGATGAAATGATGATAATGAAGAGTGAGCCACAGGCATTCCCATGGTAGATGAAGCTTCCTGTAAAGCAAAGTCTTTTGCCCCTCTGGAGTTCATCATTTGATCATTGCTCTGCACATCTCCTGCAACAAGCTTTACTTTGCTGTTCATAAAGTCTCTGCCACAATTATTTGTTAATTCCACTAAGCTGTTGAAAGATAATTCATTCTTCTTATCATCCCAGATTGCTTGATATATTGCATTCCAGCCAATACCTGAAGTCAGATATGAGTATTCAAGTTCAATATCCTGTGTCTTAGAGGAATTCACTAGCCAGGAAATACTTGGATTAAAGTCGGCCTGTTCTGCTTCAAAATCAGGAAATTGGAAGTCTATTACTTTTTGTTCTTTCACTAAATGAAATTCATTTGTGGAAATATTGCTGATTCCCAAATATTGACCATCATAAAATCTTAAGATGCCATGGACAGTTTGAGTATCAGGGATTTTAACACTGATTACATGATCAACTGCATTCTCAAAAATATTGCCGGCTCGAGCAAAGTTTGGTTTGAAATTCTGACTTAATATCTGAATGCCGTTATCATTATCATTGAGCAGAAGTGAGTTCACTTTTATCTGTTTTGCCAGATTAGTTAGTTCAATTTCATTATCACCCTTCGTTAGCTGCACCTGCTGGGATGAATGCACCAGAGCAAATGGCTGAGTATTAGATTGATAGACAGTGATATCGTCTGCTGGGCATAAATATATGGATAGAAGTATTGAGATCAGTATAAGATATTTCATTAATCCTCCTCTCTTATGGAGAGTTTTTGCTTTATTGAGCGAACTATCATGTCAATAGCAACTGAATTATATGCACCAACGGGGATTATAATATCTGCAAAGCGTTTACTTGGTTCCACAAATTCCAGATGCATAGGTCTCACGGTATTTCTATATTGTTCAAGGATACTGGAAAAGCTGCGATCTCTTTCTTTGATATCACGTTCCATGCGTCTGAGGATCCTGATATCAGCATCTGTATCAACGAATATCCTGATATCCAGTAAATCTCTTAACTCTTTATTTTCAAAAATAAGGATACCTTCCAGAATTATTACTTTAGCTGGCTGGATATCTATTGTAGTTTCAGAACGAAGGTGAGTGATATAATCAAAAACCGGGATCTGAACCACCTGATATTCCTTTAATTGCTTCAAGTGTGAGATCAATAGCCCTGTATCAAATGCATGAGGGTGATCAAAATTCAGTTGAGCTCGTTCTTCCAGTGTTTTTTCCGGAAAAGAATAATAATAATTATCCTGTTTGATGATAATGATATTACCCTTAATCTCTTTGGCTATGCTATTGGCAATAGTAGTTTTACCAGAAGCAGTCCCTCCAGCAATTCCTATTAAAAATGGTTTCATATGATCCCCTGCTAATATCTTTGATAATATGCTATTTGCAATCCAGCGTCAATATCATGAACCATACTATGATATGCCGGATTATTTTCAATATATTTTTTGTAAGAAGCCGTAGTTTCAGGATGTGAGCAGATATTATCAGCAATAACTACAGCTTGAGGAGCTAATTTGTCCTCTAATAATTTGATGTATTCTATATAACTAGGTTTTCCCGCGTCAATAAAGAGGAAATCTATTCCTGGTTTGAAGTTCTTCAAAATATCCTCAGCCTTTGCCAGATATTGATCAATGTTGGTAAATCCCTTTAAGTTTTCCTTGGCCAGATTGTAGCGGTTTACATCAACTTCTATTGTGTGAACCGCACCCCCGATTTTACGAGCAGCAGCAGCCAGCCAGAATGTGGAATAACCATTAGAAGTGCCAATCTCCAGAATATACTTTGCCTGGTGGATCAATACAAGCATAAACAGCAAATGAGCGCTTTCTTCGTCAATATTCCAGAGTCTGTGAATATTAGATTTCTGCTCTTTAAATCTGGATAGGACTTCCTGATATTGCTTGATTATTTTTTCCATGAATAAGTCCCAAAGGTTCCTCTAAATCCAAAATAGATATAATATGGTATATATAATAATTCAGCGATAGGGAATACCAGTAATTGCCTTAATTGACCTGTCTTTGCCAGGAATATAAAAAGAAGAGTAAATTCGCTCAGTACTTTCAACAGGTTAAGATAGATAAATATCAGCCAGCTGATTTCCCCGAAAATAGCTAAGATCAATTCCCAGGATATTATGAAGTAATATATCAGGATAAAGAGAGTCAACAGTTTGATGGGCAGGGGATATAATTTCCATTTGGAAGCTCGTCTGGTTTCCAGATGTATATGCTCTTTTAGATTTGGTTTATCAATACTGACCACACTTGCCTGAGGATCAAAGATAAAATTACGTTTTCTAATTACAGGAGACATCTTTTGCAGCAGCAGATCATCATCTCCTGAACGCTGTTTCCCAATTCCAGCAAAACCATTTATTTTCATAAATTTACTTCTACGGTAAACCTGACTTCTTGCTACTGAGGTGATATCCCAGCCTAAGCCAAAGCTGCCGGCGATCACAGCAAAGATTGAGCTGCGTTCCAGATTCTTCAGCAGGTTCATTAATTTACCTGAAACAAGCAAAGGTGAATATCCGCACAAGAAATCCGTCTCATCAGTCATCAACGCATTTATTTCTTTTAGCCAATTTCTGCCAGGAAGGCAATCTGCGTCAGTAAATGCCAGAATTTCACAATTCGTTTTTGTGATTCCCAGTTTCAATGCACCTTTTTTGCCAACTAACTCAGGGTTTTCGTCAATAATTCTGTATATATGCAGCCATTTATATTTATTTATTTCCTTTTTTAAAATCTGCCAGGTACTATCTATTGACCTGTCATCTACGATAATAACTTCAAAACTGTTTGTTGGATAATCCTGGTTTGAGATCGCTTTCAATAAGGCAGGTAAATGTTTTTCCTCATTTCTGGCAGCAATTATCACGGAGATTGGTTTAATCTCTTTATCGCGCTTGCGGGGGAGAACTAATATCCCGATCATAAAAGTCATCAGGACCAGAGCATATATCGCAGAGAAATAGAGACCTATAGAA
>JAVCDJ010000053.1 GCA_030765845.1 Candidatus Stygibacter australis | reverse complement strand
TGCAATTGCTTATGATCCTCTCACAGATACGTTCTGGAGTGGCAATTTTGGAGACCCCATAGCCCACTGGGATCGTGACGGTAATGTATTGGACACCTTTGACAATCCAGGAGTTGATTTTTATGGACTGGCTTTTGATCCTGATGATCCGGAAGGACCTTTTTTATATGCATTCCATCAATCACCGGGATGTACTATCATCAAGATTGACCCGGAGACTTTTGAGATTCTGGAAACAGTAGATGTAACCGATCAAGGTGGAGACGGTGCTATCGCTGGTGGTTTGTGTTATATGAATGACTGGGATCCTGCTTTACGCACACTTGGTGCGCTTTTGCAGGGAGCACCGGATTATATCTGCGTTTATGAATTAGGTGAAAATGCTCCTGCTGGTGCTCCGGGTGCTCCTGAGATGTTCACAGTTACTCCAGACCCCAATGGTGGACTCACTGCTGATCTAGGCTGGATGAATCCTACTGAGACAGTTTCAGGTGAAACTCTGACTGATCTGGATGAAATGGGTGTATTTAGAGGTGGTGAACTTATTCATACAATTTCTAACCCAGTAATTGGCGGCGTGGAAAATTGGACAGACAACCTGCCGGAAGCTGGATTTTATGGTTATACAGTTATAGGGTTTAATGATGAAGGTGTAGGCGTGGGAGCCAGTGACACTGCCTATATAGGAGAAGATGTACCAGCAGCAGTAACCAGTATCACGCTGGCAAATGTAGATGGCAATGGTGAATTAAGCTGGGCAAATCCCACTGCGGGATTGCACGGCGGACCATTTAATGAACCCATTGAAGGTTATCATATAGTAAGAAGTGATGGAGAAGAATTTGAGCCCACGGGCATAATGACCACCTGGACAGATGATTCTATTCCCGAAGAAGGACTTTATGCCTACACGATCACACCTTATAATTCCATAGGCGATGGTGGCAGTGCCAGCTCAGAAATGACCTGGATCGGTGACAGTCAGGCAGCCATGTTTGGTGATCCTAATACCACTACAATGCACTATTACACACCCATAGATTTCTGGTACAGAAATTCTCTTTCCCAGACAATCTATTATGCAGATGAATTTGCTGCCCAGGGATTTGGTGGTGGAGCAATTACTGCTATTATGTATTATAATAATTTCGTAGATGATCTGCCCGGAATGCCAATTAATATCTGGATGCAGAATACAACTCTGGAAAATCTGAGTGGCGGCTGGGAATCAGCAACCGATATGACTCAGGTATACAGTGGAACTCTTGATTTTCCGATTGGTGTAAATGAGATCATGGTAGATCTTGATGATCCCTTTATATATGAAGGACAGAATCTGATCGTATTTGTGGAAAGAGTGATGGATACTGTATATTACAGTACAGGAGATACTTTCTATTATACTGATACTCAATATACTGACCGCTGCCTTTGGGCACAGAGTGATTCAGATGATTATGATCCTTATAATCCACCCACAACCATCAATTATTTGAGCAGTAATCCCAATACGATGATGTTCATTAATACTACTGGTTTGGGACAAATGGAAGGATATGCCTATAATACAGATACTAATGAGCCTCTGGAAGGTGTACTTATCGAGCTTATGGAACAGCGCATTCATACCTTCACAGATGCTAATGGACATTACAGCTTCCCGGGTCTTTTTGAGGGTACTTATGAAGCGCATGCCACTCTTTTTGCACACAGTGAAGATATTGAAACTGTGATTATTGTAGCCGATGAGACTACTGATCAGGATTTCTATCTGCAGCCAGTACCGGAAGTGGAAGTAACCGGACGTGTAGTTGGCTCAGATTATCCTGATATCGGACTTGCAGATGCCGTGGTAACCTTAAGCGGAATGGGCGTTCATGAAGGCATAACTGATGAAGATGGATACTTTAACATCAATACTGTGTATGCTTCTAATACTTATCAATTAGTAGTAGTAGCCGAAGGTTATGAAGTTCTGGTTGGTGAAGCCATTATCGGAGCAGGTAATACTGATCTTGGTGATCTGGTAGTCAATGAAATAGCCTTCCCGGCTTATGATGTGATAGCAACACAAAATGAAGACGATACAGTGGTTGACCTGATCTGGCATGGACCTAATCCTGCTGGTGGCAATTTTTGGGATTTTGAAAGTGATGATGGTGAATTTGTAGCCAATATGGGCTGGGCATGGGGTACAGACACTATGGCTGGTGCCTATAGTGGAGATAATGTTTGGGGTACAACTCTAAATGCCCAATATCCTAATAGTGTAAGTTATGAACTTGTCACTCCGGAAATGAATATTCCTACAGATGATGCAGTACTCACTTTCTGGCACTGGATGGATATCGAGACCAATTATGATGGTGGCAATATAAAAGTATCAACTGATGGTGGAACAAGCTGGACATTGATCACTCCAGTGGGAGGCTACCCCGGTACTGCCTATGGTTTAAATAGTGAAGCATGTTTCAATGGTTATGGTCAAACCTGGACACTGGTTACCTTTGAAATTGGAGCCTATCAGGGTGAAGATGTGATGTTAAAGTTCCACTTCGGCTCAGATAGTTCCATAACCTATCAAGGCTGGTATATTGATGATGTTTATGTGGGAATGCCGGAAGACAGATTGATGCATCCCAATAATCCTAACTTCCATCCAATAGCTAATTTATTGCCTCATAATAATGAGAGAATAATAGAGAACTACAATATTTATCTTCTTTTGATGGGAGAAGAAGAAAATGAAGAAAACTGGGAAACAATAGCTACAGCAGTTGAAGATACGGTTTATTCTGATCCTACCTGGGCAGATTTAGAGAGCGAAATCTATAAATATGCCGTAAAGGCAGAATATACTAATAATGTTTTAGCTGATCCAGCGATCAGTAACTGGGTAGGGAAAGATATGATTGCCACTCTGGAAGTTACGCTGACTACCAATGTTGGTGATATTCCTGCAGGTGCAACAGTATATCTGGAAGCTACTGAACCTGATCCAGTTGGGGATTATCCTGAATACAGCGGAATAACTGATGAAAATGGAGAATGCACAATAATTGGAATCTGGAAAAGCAATTATGATCTGATAGCATCATATCCAGGATTTTCTACTTTAACTGATAATATTGATATTCTGGAAAATGTGGTCACATATACTGGAATGATCTACGAGGAAGCCAATTCTCCTTATGACGTTTTGGCAGAAGTGAATGTAGAAGATACGGAATGTGACCTGATCTGGAATTCTCCAGGTTCCTGGCCTTCCTACGAGATCATTTATGATGATGATGAAGCAGAAAATGCCACTGCCTGGTATGATGCTGATAATGAACGTGCATTATGGTTTACAGCTCAGGGAGGACCGTGCATGGTCAGCGGTGGAAGCATGCACATTTATGATGGCACCTGGCCGGCAGGAAATATTCTCACTCCTTTCACAGCAGCAGTCTGGGCTTATGATGAAGCCACTGGAATGCCGGGTGAAATGCTGGGTAGTGTATTAGTAACACCCACTGATTATTTCTGGGTATCTTTTGAATTTGATGAACCAATAGCAATTGATGGCACGGAATTCTTCCTGGGTTATCTGCAGGGTGGTGCATATCCAGATTGTGCTGGAATAGGAATTGATGAAACTCCTCCAACCATGGGCAGAAGTTATGAACACTACGTAACAGGTGGTACTCCCTGGGCATTTTCTGGTTATCAGGATTTCATGCTGCGGGCAATCGTAATGGGACCGACTGGTCGTCAACTCACTGCTAGTTATGATAATCCTGTAGTTGATTTCAGTAATATCATTCCTCACAAGGGAGCCATAGGTTTACATGCCTCTAACCAGCCGCGGGGAATACAAGAAGTTGGCTCTGCCAGATACAATGTACTTCATAATATAGCACCCCTCAGCAGTATGTTCAGTTTACAATCCGGCATAAATTCAATCCGTGACCGTGAACTTCTGGGTTACAATGTTATCCTGGGAGAGTATGGAGACGAACCAAACTGGTCAACCTGGGAACAGGTTAACACGGAAATGATCGAGGATACAATCTACACGGATGTCAACTGGGTTGATCTTGAAAGCGGAACTATTTATACTTACGGAGTACGGGCAGTTTATACAAATAACAATCAATCTGAACCTGCTTTCAGTAACTGGGTAGGCAAAGATATGTTTACTAATGCATCGGTAAGTGTTTACGACTTTTTTGATAATCCGGTAGAAGAGGCAACAGTCAAATTCACGTGCCAGACTCCTGATCCGGATGAAGTTTACCATGAATATGAATTACTCACTGATGCTAATGGAGAAGTTTACTTCCCGCAGATCTGGAAGAGTATATATAATATCCGCATCAGCAAGGAGAATATGGCAACTTATGAATTGGAAATGGTGTCTAT
>JAVCDJ010000052.1 GCA_030765845.1 Candidatus Stygibacter australis | reverse complement strand
CTAATCCGTTTAATCCGGAAGTGACAATTGAATTTTCTACCACAGATTACGCTAAGAACACAGAGATAAACATTTACAATATAAAAGGGCAGAGAGTGAGAACTTTGGTTGATGCTGTATTACCTGTGGGAGAGCATACAGTGATCTGGCAGGGAGATGATGATAAAGATAAGCAGGTGGGCAGCGGAGTGTATTTAGTGAGAATGAAAGCAGGTGATAAATATGTAGCACAGCGTAAGGTGACTGTAGTGAAGTAATTTGGGATTATTGAGATGGAAAACAAGTGAGAAGGAAATGTAATGTAAGATTTTTCAACCACGAAGGCTCTGAATGACACTGAAGAATGTAATGTAAAGAATGAACGTGATCAGTATGCAGGGCAGGAGTGTGAACACCTTGTGAATGGTCTTGTACCTTCGCAATGGTATTATTATGGGGAGTGAAACTGACCGGTTCTCAAGTCGATCTTTCGGGTACGAAGTCTCAACTCGATAACCTTAGATGGTTGATCTGAACAGGTTTGTGTGCTTTCTGGAATGAGATATTTAATATTATGGGGCAATGCATTGGCTAATTGAAAATGTAAAATGTAGAATTTTTCAAATTACCTGGGATTTCAAGAGTGAAAGCGGGGAGAGGGTAAAGATTGGGGAGGAATATCAGGTGCAGAGGAAGCTCGTGGTGGTGGTGTAGGTATTACCTGACGGGGAAGGTATTATGGATTACAACGAGGTGAAAATTTAGTCTATACAGTTAAAAATATTTCATGGTATATAAGGTCTAACTCATTAGAAAATGAACGATTAAGAGATATTAGTGGTAAATCAACGGGGGTGAGATTTTTTTCCTTGACGGGGGAAATTGGTTTCCCGTTATAGGTCAATTAATGGGCGAAATTACCCATAACTAAGGAGAATAGTTGGGAGAAATTGATTTTAGTTTTGAGATTGCAAATTTAAGACACTTATTTAACTGTCAAACAGTTGAAATATATCAGGAAATCAAGTAAAATAATCAAATAAAAAAATATCTGGAGGGTTAATGAAGACATTAGCTGAATTGAGGAAAATCCGGGAAAAGGCGCAGCAAGATATGAAGCTGCGAGGCAGTGATTACCGCTATAAGATAGTGGTAGGCATGGGAACATCAGGTATAGCAATGGGTGCTAGAGAAGTTATGAAAGCCATCATCGACGAAATAGCCCAGCGGGGCATCAAAGATGTACTGGTTACCCAAACTGGTGAAAAAGGACTTTCTTCACTGGAGCCAGTAGTAGATGTGATCGAGTCAGGGAAGCCGGAAGTCACCTATGGCAATATGGATAGTGCCAAAGCACGGAAAGTCATAGCAGAACATATAGTCAATGGTCGGGTAGTAAATGACTATGTAGTATCCACAAAATAAGAATTAAATTAAGAACTAAATAAAAACTAAACGGAGAGTAATTATGTATGAGCAGATTTTTGGGAAATATGCTCCGAAGAAAGAGAACCTGATTTACATTCTGCACGAGATTCAAGACCATCATCCACAGCATTATATTTCAGAAGAAGCAATCGGAATTGTAGCAGAATATCTTTCGATATCAGTATCTCACATTCAGGGAGTAATAACCTTTTATAGCATGTTCAGCACTAAGCCGCGGGGTAAAAACATTATCCGGTTATGTGAGTCACCACCTTGTTTTCTGAAAGGTTCAGAGAACATTTTACGGCAATTGCGCGAGCTTTTGCAAGTTAAAATAGGTGAGACAACAGCTGACGGATTATTTACGCTGGAGCTTTGCGCCTGCCTCGGCGTGTGTGGTAATGCACCAGTGATGATGATTAACGAAGACGTTTTTGGTGACCTTACCGAAGCAAAAGTTGCAAATATTATAGCATCATACAGAGAAGGGGGTGAGAAATGAAGTTTTATAGAAGTCACATCCTGATAGGTATAGATGATGCCTCACTGGCAGCAGGCGTGAAAGAAATTGAAGCAATATTAAAAAGTGAACTGCAGAAGAATAATTTAATTGATGAGATCAATATATTAGAGACAGGTACTTTGGGTTTGTTTGGCACAGGCGTGAGCCTGATGGTGTATCCTGAGCAGACAGCTTATGTAAATTTACAAAAATCAGATATTGCTGAGATCGTGGAAGAACACTTCCTGAAGGGACGCCCGGTTCATAGACTGATATTGGATAGTACTCAGTTACGGCAATATGACTTTAATTATAAGCGTAGAATCGTACTAGCCAATTCCGGCGTGATCGATCCCGAGAATATTGATGAATATCTGGGAGTAGGTGGTTATGAAGCCTGGGAAAAAGCTCTCACCAGTATGCAGCCTGGGGAAGTTCTGGAAGAAGTGAAAGCTTCGGGATTGCGGGGTCGTGGTGGAGCAGGATTTCCTGCTGGACTTAAGTGGAGCTTCACGGCACCTATCAAGGGAAAGCAGAAATATGTGGTTGTGAATGCCGATGAAGGCGAGCCGGGAACATTTAAAGACCGGCTGATCATGGAAGGCGATCCGCATAAATTACTGGAAGGCGTGATGCTGTGCGCTTATGCTATTGGTGCTAGCAAGGGATATATCTATATTCGCGGTGAATATAAATTATGTATTTCCCGTCTGGAAAAAGCTATTGAGCAGGCACGGGATTATGGGATATTAGGAGAAAATATCTTTGGCAGCGGTTTTGATCTGGATATATTTATTAAGATCGGTGCCGGAGCTTATGTGTGTGGAGAAGAAACAGCCTTGATCGAATCAATGGAAGGTAATCGTGGAACTCCTCGCAGTAAACCACCATTCCCTGGAGTAGCTGGAGCCTGGCAGATGCCTACAGTCGTCAATAATGTGGAGACATTGGCAAATGTTCCAGCAATTATTACTAATGGAGCTGCCTGGTATGCAGATCATGGTGTGGATGGATGTACTGGAACTAAGGTATATACGATCATGGGTGATGTACGGCTTCCTGGTTTGTGTGAAGTTGATATGGGCACCACTCTGCGGACAATTATCCAGCAGTATGCCGGTGGTATGAAAGAAGGTAAAACCTTTAAGGCAGCACTTGTAGGCGGAGCAGCAGGCGTATTTTTGAATGATCAGCGTCTGGATGTGAATATGGATTATAATTCTCTTAAAGAATATGCTGCAGTGCTTGGTTCTGGAGCCATACTGGTGATGAGCCATTCTGCTGATATGGTTGACATGCTGTGGAGCGTATTGCGTTTCTTCCGGCATGAATCCTGCGGCAAGTGTATTCCCTGTGCCAAGGGCACTAACCTGCTGTTTAAATTGATAGACGGTATCCGTAACGGCAAGGGCAAAGAATCTGATCTTGATGAAATGATCCGCATCTCAGATGGAATGTTTAAAGCATCGTTCTGTGCCCTGGGACAATCTCCCTGCATGCCCATCAGCAGCGCAATTAATAATTTCAGAGAAGATTTTTTAGCAAGAATGAAATGATAAAAATATACTGGAGGATAGCTATATGATAGTTTATCTAAATGGAAAAGCTTATGAAGCTTCTCCGGGAGAGCAGGTTCTGCAGGTTGCATTAAGGAATAATATCTATATTCCTCACCTGTGTTTTCATGAGAAAACAGGTAAAGCAGCCAAATGTCGTGCTTGCGTAGTTGAAGTGGAAGGAACACCGGGACTTAAAACTTCCTGTAATCTGCCCGTAACCGATGGTATGAAAGTATTCACTAATTCTGAACAGGTTATGGATGCTCAAAGATTAGTGATTGATCTGGCACTTTCTTCAGGAAGACATGATTGTCTTGCCTGTGAACAGAATGGCAATTGTGAATTGCAGGATGCTGCCTATTATCTGGGCATCACCAAATCGAGTTTTGATCTTTATGATGATGATTACGAAATCGATGATTCCAGTGAATTTATAGTAGTTGACCGCTCAAAATGTATCAATTGCGGCAGATGTATTGTAGGGTGTAACCACACAGTAGTCAATGAAGTGCTCAATTATGGTAATCGCGGTTATGAAACCAAGATAGTATTTGACACTGATCTGCCCATGGGTTCATCTACTTGCGTGCAATGTGGAGAATGTGTTCAATTATGTCCGGTTGGCTGTATTATTGATAAAAGAGCGATTGGAGCCGGCAGAACCTGGGAGCTGGATAAAGTCGAAACCGTGTGCCCTTACTGCGGAGTAGGCTGTCGCCTGGAAATTCATATTGATCGCACTCAGGATAAAATAGTCCGAATTACCGGCGTGGAAGACTCACCAACAAATAATGGCATGCTCTGCGTGAAAGGTCGCTATGGTTTTGATTTTGTGCAAAGTGAAGAAAGAATTACCTCACCGCTGATCAAAGAAGATGGCAAGTTCAGAGAAGCAAGCTGGGAAGAAGCTATTGCTCTGGTTGCCAGCAAATTTACATCTATAAAAAAAGAATTTGGTAGTGATTCTATCGTGGGTCTGGCATCTGCGAAAGTAACAAATGAAGAGAATTTTGCGTTTCAGAAATTAATCAGAAAGGAGGTAGGCACAAACAACGTAGATCATTGTGCCCGTCTCTGACATAGCTCTACAGTAGCCGGTCTGGCTGCTTCATTAGGTAGTGGTGCTATGACAAATGATATTGCCGGAATCAAGAAAGCAGATGTGATTTTGATTATCGGTTCTGATACTTCAGCTGCTCATCCCGTAATTTCTGCCCGTATTAAGCAGGCAGTGCGAGATGGCAATTCCAAGCTTATCGTAATTGATCCTAAAAAGATCGTCATGGCTGATTATGCTGAAATTTATGCTGCTCATCGTCCGGGAACTGACGTTGCTGTGATGAACTGTATGATGCAGGAAATATTGAAAAATGGCTGGGAAGATAAGGAATATGTTGCCAATCGTCTGGAAGGTTTTGAGGAATTCAAAGCTGAAATTATGCTCGATAGAAATTCTCCAGAAAATGTAGAGAAAATTTCCGGCGTAAAAGCCGATACTCTGCGTGCTATTGCTAAATTGTTTGGACAGGCAAAAACAGCTTCTCTCTTTTATGCTATGGGTATCACTCAGCATACTACGGGTAGAGATAATGTCTGGACAACTGCCAATCTGCAAATGATTTGCGGTAACCTGGGTGTAGAAGGCGGTGGCGTAAATCCTCTGCGTGGTCAATCCAATGTGCAGGGTGCCTGCGATATGGGTGGACTTCCCAATGTATATCCCGGCTATCAGAATGTTACATTACCGGCTATACAGGAGAAATTTGAAAAAGCCTGGAATTGTAAACTGGATAATAAAGTAGGTATCACAATCACAGAAATGATCGATGGTGCTTATGATGGCACAGTGAAAGCTATCTATGTGATGGGTGAAAATCCTTTCCTTTCCGATCCTGATCAGACTCATGTGATCAAAGCCTTTGAAAGAGTAGATTTCATGGTCGTGCAGGATATGTTCATCACAGAAACTGCTGAATATGCTGATGTGATACTGCCTGCTGCTGCTTATGCAGAAAAAGATGGGCACTTCACTAATACTGAAAGAAGAGTGCAGCGGATAAATAAGATCATCGAACCACCGCAAGGTGTGAAAAATGACTGGGAAATCATTCAATTGATAGCTAATGCTATGGGTTCAGACTGGAATTATCAAAGCGTCAGGGACATCACAGACGAGATCAACCAGCTCACTCCTCAATATGGTGGCATCACCTGGGATAGAGTTGGCAGATTTGGTTTACAGTGGCCCTGTCCTAATACAGAACATCCTGGCACGCCATATTTACATAAGGATAAATTTGCCAGAGGTAAAGGTCTGCTCAGCCCAATAGCATTTAAAGAGCCGGATGAATTACCTGATGAAGAATATCCACTGATCCTTACTACTGGTAGAGTATTGCAGCAATTCCATACAGGAACCATGAGCCGAAAGACTCAGGGATTAAATAACCTGGCAGGTCCAATGGTGATGATCTCTGTGGAAGATGCAGAAAGAATGGGCATTGGTAATAGCGAAGTTATTGCAATTGCTACCCGTAGAGGGGAGATCACAGCTCCTGCTTTCGTTACCAAACGTATTTCCACAGGTGTGATCTTCATTCCTTTCCATTATAAAGAATCACCTGCAAATCGTCTTACCAATCCGGCAATTGACCCAATTGCCAAGATACCGGAATATAAAGTTTGCGCTGCAAAAATAAGAAAAATTTCCTAAAAAAAAATAGAAAAGGAAGAAAAGGAGAAAAAGAATGAATAATTTTTTAACACCCAAAGAATTATCCAATGCGTTTATTGGGGTAAGCAAGGCAAAGGCTGGTAACAGCATTATCAAACTGTTTGTACTCGGTATTTTAGCTGGAGTATTCATCGGTTTCGCTGCTCATCTTGCCACTGTTGTGGGTACTGGCTGGACTATTGGTGGAACAACAGCTTTATTCGGGCTGAAGAAATTCTTCATCGGTGCTGTATTCTCAGTGGGGCTTATGCTCGTTATAATTCCTGGTTCAGAACTTTGGACTGGTAATAACCTGATGATGATTGGTTTAATGAATAAGGACATCACGCTCGGTCAGCTTCTGCGTAACTGGGTTATTGTTTATTTTGGAAACATTGTAGGTTCTATATTCCTTGCCTGGATGATTGCTCAAATGAGTGGTTTAACCGGTGGTGATGTTGGTGGATCAGCTATTAATATCGCTTATGGCAAAGTTGCTGCTACTGTAGATGGTGGAGCTTCTCATAACTTGATGTATTTCTTTAGAGCTATTGGTTGTAACTGGCTGGTATGCCTCGCTGTTATGATGGCTGTTGCTGCCAAAGATATTGGCGGAAAAATTTTTGCTATCTTCTTCCCGATCATGGCTTTTGTAACTTCTGGATTTGAGCATGCTATCGCGAATATGTATTTTATCCCTGCCGGTATCTTCTCTCAATCATTTCCAAAAGCTGTAGAAGCTTCAGGAAAGTCTGCTGATCTTTTAGCTAAACTTAACTGGGGTACATTCTTTACTGAGAACCTGATTTCAGTTACTCTTGGTAACTTTGTAGGTGGTGGAATTTTGTGTGCTATGGTTTACTGGTGGATTTACGTTAAAAAATCTAAGTAAGATATAAAACTTAATACTGCCTCGAAAATTCGGGGCAGTATTGATTTTATTATGAAAATAAAAAATATAACCGCAGTAATTCTTGCTGGTGGAAAAAATACCAGGATCCAGCGGGAGAAATCTCTGATCAAGATCCAGGGGAATTACCTGATCGATAAACAGGTGACGCTTTTGGAGAGCATCTTTGAAAATATTATTATCTCTACCAGTAAAGAAGCAATTATAAGCAGATTTCCCTCTCTGCAGATTGTGAAAGATGAATTTATCAATTGTGGTCCTCTGGGAGGAATTCATGCTGCCATGAAATATGCTCACACTGATGCAGTTTTTGTGTTCGCCTGCGATATGCCCTATCTGAACGCAAATGTGATACTTCGCCAGATTGCTGTATATCGAAACAGTATGTTAGATATCCTGGTTCCTAAACATGCTGAAGGAATCGAACCGTTACATGCTATTTATTCCACGGCAAATCTGCCGTTTCTGGAAGAATGTCTAAAAAAGGGTAATTATTCTGTGCGTAGTTTTTATGCCAGATCAAAAGCTGGCTTTCTTGATTTCGAAACCAGATATATAAATAATTTCTATAATATTAATACTCAAAGAGATCTGCAGAAAATAGTCTAAAAAATATCCTCTTCAATCCCAGTATAAAGATTAAATCTTCTACCCCGGGTAAAACCCATTAGAAAAGTTTTATATTCCCAACCCAGACGTATAGCCTCAGAAGTTACTGCTGATTGTGATACAATGAGCGGAATACCAAGTCTTACGCATTTCTTGACGATTTCGGATGATATCCTGCCACTGCAGATCAGATAATAACTCGTCAAATCACTCTGGCTCATCAGAGCCATGCCAGCCACTTTATCCACAGCATTATGTCTGCCTATATCCTCTGCATAATACACAATCTCATCATCTTTCACAAGCCCGGCACTATGTACTCCTCCAGTTTGCTTGAATAGAGCAGATTCCTGCTGAAATTTGCGCATCTGCTGTAAAATATTTTCAGCCTCAATTTTCATCTCAGAGAAAGCCTTTTTGGTCCCCGATAGGGCAGAGGATAATGTAGAACCGCAACCAGAAGTTTTTTCCCCAGTCAGAAAGAAGTTTTGTATTCTCTCTTCTGGGATATCCAGTTTAAAATTGATCAGGTTTTCTGCTGGAAAATATTCACTATCAAGTATTTCTTTTTGATTTAGCAGCAACCCTTCTGAAAACAAAAATCCTAATGCCAGAGCCGGTAAATTTTCTGGCAAGCAGGCTATTGCTACCAGTCTGCAATTATTCACATTCATGGTGAAAGATATTTCACGCACCACAAGATCGGTAAGCATTTCAAACCTGCCATTGTGGTATTTCTTAATTTCCTTTAATGCCCTTATCTCATCCATAATTACCTCGTCTTTAGTGAGTCAATTCAAATCAATGCACGTTATCAGGCAACTATTATGTAATTAAAGCAATTCATTTTTTGAATAACCATCACCAAAATTATATCTATACTCTGACCGTGAAATAAATTTCATATAAAATTTGTAGGTTATAAATTTTTTCACTTGACGGTAAAATTCTGCTTTTCGGTATTGGATTTTAATAAAATAGTGATAGAAGTGTAAAGGAGTTTTAACTGAAAGAAAGAATTATAGATTGATGTCTGCCAAATATTTAGACGATTGGTTTGTCTATTAGATATATAGTTCATAGTATAAAAATATTCAATAAAATAAATAAATCAGGAGGATTTATGAAGACACTGGATGAATTAAGAAAAATCCGGGAGAAGGCACAACAGGATATGAAGTTACGTGACAGTGACTATCGTTTTAAAGTTGTGGTTGGAATGGGAACTTCCGGGATAGCAATGGGAGCTCGTGATGTGATGAAAGCTATCCTTGATGAAGTAACCCAGCGTGGTATCAAAGATGTCATTGTGACCCAGACAGGTGAAAAAGGATTATCATCAATGGAACCCGTAGTAGATGTAATTGAGAGTGGCAAACCTGCGATAACGTATGGTAATATGGATATTGCCAAAGCAAGAAAAGTCGTGGCAGAACACATAGTTAATGGTCGGGTAGTAAATGACTATGTGGTATCCACAGACAAATAAAAAAATAATCGGAGATTAATTATGTACGAACAGATTTTCGGTAAATATACTCCGGAAAAAGAGAATCTCATCTATATATTGCATGAGATCCAGGATATTGACCCCCAGCACTATATCTCAGAAGAAACAGTGCATCAGGTGGCAGAATATCTTAACATTCAACCTTCCCATATTTTCGGTGTGCTGACCTTTTATACCATGTTCAGCACTAAACCTCGCGGTAAGAACATAATCAGATTATGTGAATCCCCACCATGCTTTCATCGTGGTTCCGAAAATATGCTTATCAAACTGGCAGAATTATTGAATGTAAAAATAGGTGAAACCACTACCGACGGGCTGTTTACACTGGAATTATGTGCCTGTTTGGGTGTGTGTGGTAATGCCCCGGTAATGATGATAAATGAAGATGTATATGGTGATCTTACAGAAGAAAAACTGGAAAAAATAATTAAATCATATAAGGGAGGCGAATAATGAAATTTTATCGCAGTCATGTTCTTATCGGTATCGATGACACCTCCCTGTCCGCAGGCGTTAAAGAATTAGAAGCGTTATTACGCAGCGAATTACAGAAAAATAATCTCTCAGATGAGATAAATATTCTGGAAACCGGTACTTTGGGACTTTTCGGTACTGGTGTGAGTATGACGGTATATCCTGATCAGATCACTTATGTGAACCTGCAGAAAGAAGACATTTCTGAAATAGTGACCGAACACTTTTTGAAGGGACGTCCGGTTAGTCGCTTAACCCTTAAAGCTCCTCTTAAAAAACATTATGATTTCAATTATAAAAACAGGATAGTACTGGAAAATTCCGGTAAGATCAATCCAGAAGATATAAATGACTATCTGGCTGTTGGTGGTTATGAAGCCTGGGAAAAAGCCCTGCTGAATATGAAGCCCGAACAGATAGTTGATGAAGTGAAAGCCTCTGGCTTGCGTGGTCGTGGTGGAGCAGGTTTTCCAACAGGTCTCAAATGGTCTTTCACTGCTCCTATTCAGGGGAAGCAGAAATTATTTGTGATCAATGCCGATGAAGGTGAACCGGGAACTTTTAAAGACCGGTTGATCATGGAAGGAGATCCTCACAAACTGCTGGAAGGTGTAATGATATCATCTTTTGCAGTAGGAGCCACTAAAGCATATATTTATATTCGTGGTGAATATAAACTTTGCATTAGTAGACTGGAAATAGCTATCAAAGATGCCTATGAATATGGTCTTTTGGGTAAGAATATCTTTGAAAGCGGTTTTGATCTTGATATTTATATTAAAATCGGTGCTGGAGCTTATGTTTGTGGAGAAGAAACAGCACTTATAGAAAGTATGGAAGGCAATCGCGGTAACCCTCGCAGTAAACCACCATTCCCAGGAGTGGAAGGTGCATGGAAATTACCTACAGTTGTGAATAATGTGGAAACTATTGCCAATGTTCCCGGCATCATTACTAATGGAGCTGAATGGTTTGCCGATTATGGACCGGAAGGTTGTAATGGCACAAAGGTTTTCACTATCATGGGTGACGTGAATCTGCCAGGACTCTGTGAAGTGGATATGGGAACTTCATTGAGAACAATTATTGACGAATTTGGCGGTGGAATAAAAGAAGGGCATCAGTTTAAGGCTGCTCTGGTTGGTGGAGCTGCTGGAGTATTTCTTCCAGCGGAACGCCTTGATGTGAACATGGACTATAACAGCCTGCGTGAATATGCAGCTGTTCTGGGATCAGGTGCCATTCTGGTGATGGATGAAAGAGCAGATATAGTAGAATTGCTTTATTCAGTGATCAGATTTTTCCGTCATGAAAGCTGTGGCAAGTGCTCACCGTGTGCTAATGGAAATGAGATGCTTTATCAATTGATCTCTAAGATCAGAAAAGGTGAAGGAACAGAAAAAGATTTTGATAACATGATAGTTATCGCAGATACCATGTTCCATACATCTTTCTGCGCTTTGGGTCAAAGCCTTGTGATGCCTGTGAAGAGTGCTCTGGAACATTTTAGAGCAGATTTTACTAAAAAATTAAAATAAAAAAATAGAAATGGAGGAAAATATGTCTAAGATGATAAACCTCACAGTAGATGGTATTGAGGTTCAGGTTCCCGAAGGGACTACAATCATCTCTGCTGCCAAAAAAGCAGAAAAGAATATTCCAACTTTATGTTATCACCCGGACCTGCCGCCCACAGCAAATTGCGGCGTATGCGTAGTGGAAATAGAAAAATCACCTATCAAGCGTGCCTGCTGTACTCCCGTTTGGGAAGATATGAAGGTTACTACTAATAGTCACAAACTTAGAGGCTTAAGAAAAACCCTTGTGGAAATGATCTTAAGCAATCATGATGTGGTTTGCCCCACATGCGTGCAAAATAATAAATGCGAACTGCAGGATATGGCATATCATCTGGGAATTCAGACTTCTGAGCTCCCGTCTCTGCTGGTTAAAAAACCAGTTGATTATACCAGCCCCTCAATTATTCGTGATCCTAATAAATGTATCAATTGCGGTCGCTGTATAACAGTTTGCGCTGAAACTCAGACAGTTTTTGCTCTTACTCTTGATGGTCGTGGCTTTGAAACTACTATCACTACTTCCTTTGATAAGGGTATGGCAAACAGCCCCTGCGTTAATTGCGGTCAATGTACCGTATATTGTCCAGTGGGTGCATTGCGCGAGAGAACTCATATTGATGAAGTATGGGATGCACTTTTAGATCCAGAAAAATACGTAGTTGTTCAGGAAGCTCCTGCTGTACGTGCTACTCTCGGTGAAGAATTCGGGATGAACCCTGAAGAGGTTACTGTGGGTAAGATGTACGCAGCTCTTCGTCGGATGGGTTTTGACCGTGTATTTGATACTAATTTTTCTGCCGATCTTACCATTATGGAAGAAGGCACTGAACTTATTAACCGCGTTAAAACCGGTGGTAAATTACCAGTGATCACTTCCTGCTCACCTGGCTGGATCAAATTCATGGAAACATATTTCCCCTGCGTAGCGGAAAACGTTTCTACCTGTAAATCACCTCAGCAGATGTTTGGTACTATGGTAAAAACTTACTTTGCTGAAAAAGAAGGTATTGATCCTTCTAAAATAGTATGTGTCTCAATAATGCCTTGCACAGCCAAAAAGTTTGAAGCTCAACGCCCTGAAATGAACGATAGCGGATATCAGGATGTGGATTATGTACTCACCACACGTGAACTTATCCGCATGGTAGAAGAAGCTGGTCTTGATTTCAAAAACCTCCCGGAAGAAAAAGCTGATAACCTTCTTGGTGAATATACTGGTGCTGCCACTATCTTTGGTGCTACTGGTGGTGTGATGGAAGCTGCTGTAAGAACAGCTTATGCAGTACTTTCAGGAACTGAAATGGCTGATCTTAATCTGATGCCTGTTCGTGGAATGGCTGGTATCAAAGAAGCTGACCTTGTGGTTCCTCTCGCTGGTGGCGGTGAATTACCGCTCCACGTTGCTGTTGCTCATGGCTTGGGTAATGCTCGTAAACTTATGGAACGCATTGTTGCTGGTGAAGTATTCCACTTTGTCGAGATCATGGCATGTCCCGGTGGATGTGTTGGTGGCGGTGGACAGCCTTTTGGCTCTAGTATTGCTGACCGTGCCCGTCGTGGACAGAGTCTTTATAAGGAAGATGCTGGTCTGGCAAAGCGGACTTCACACTCAAATTCAGAAGTAATGAAAGCTTATGCTGATTTCCTCGGTGAACCAAATTCTCCCAAGGCTCACAAACTTCTCCACACTAACTACTTTGAACGCAGCAAATTTAGTGGTGATTGCGTGAAAGCAGTTACCCACAAACACTAATCGATTAGTAGATTGATAAAATATAAAGCCGGTATCATCTATACCGGCTTTTATTTATCCGTTTGTCCCGTTTCTGATCTTTTTCCTTCCTGTAATTGATTTTAACCCGTCATTGGTACTCTTTTTTGCTATTCAGTCTCATTATTCCCTGAAAATAAAGAAGTTAAGATTATATTATTAATTGCAGCACTGCCCCTGTACCCTCCCTGTGGGTTACCTGTGGCTTGTTTGAGCATATTTTCTACTTACGCATTTATAATGTAACTCCTGTTCAACTTGAATTCATCAAATATAAAATCTGGCAAATGGTGCTTACTCCTTAGAAATGGTTATTATTCTATCCCTGAGCTGACAGGTTTTTCCTTTTTCCCATAACGCCCCAACACAAAGCCGATGATGATACCCACCAGCAGTGTTAGCGGGAATAATATTATTCTGGACATACTGATCGTCCAGAAAAGCAGTCGCAGTTCCACTACCTGGGTGTTTTGAAAAAGAATAATCAAAAATAATGCTATCAGCACTAAGATAATTATGGTTTTAGCTTTCATTGTTCCTCCTATTTAAGTTTGAATTTCCAGAATACATCTACACCAGTCGATTTTTCATCCCCTCTGGTTGCCTGTACAGAAATATATTTATTCATCTCATATTCCAAAGATACCTCATCAGGCACTATCTCAGAAGACTGGTTAAGTGAGAACTCTTTTTTGTAATTTATGAATAGATCATTTGTGATGTACTTCCCCACCACAATTGCTGCCTGTTTCCAGTTATCTCCTCCAGAAAATTCTATCACATCCAGATTAAGTTTCTT
This sequence comes from Candidatus Stygibacter australis, assembly GCA_030765845.1. Classification (NCBI taxonomy): domain Bacteria; kingdom Pseudomonadati; phylum Candidatus Cloacimonadota; class Cloacimonadia (SeqCode); order Cloacimonadales (SeqCode); genus Candidatus Stygibacter; species Candidatus Stygibacter australis. The sequence goes on along the minus strand of JAVCDJ010000052.1, from coordinate 18,324 downwards.
GCCTATTTCACCAGCAAGTTTATTACCAATCGTCTTGGAAAGCATGCTCAATGCCAGATCAGATTCTGTCTGCCGTGCAACTTCAGATTTCTCTCCCTGGCTGATCTCACTATTGCTTCTTCCAAATAAAAGATATGATACTGCATCACTCTCACTGATCTCTTCATCATCCAGATGAAAACTTATGACAGGGTTTTTTACATCTCCCGTTATCTGCAGCTTCAGTGTTCGCTTATTCCGGTATATATCCCTGAAAATGTGATTGATTTTCAAATCAAGTATTGGATTTAATTCTGACCCGCCATTAAAGGTAATTGTTCCACCCTTAAGATCAAACTTTTTGCCATAAAGCTCATATTTGCCTCGCAGAGTACTCACTGTCCCATATATCTCAAAATACTTACTTTTTTTGATAACCCGCAAGTCTCCGGATATTTCAACATTCATATCCTTTTTACGTATCCAGGTGTTTCTGGGGATAGTTATCTTCATTTCACCTGTTAAGCTCTTGATCAGATCAGGTTGAGCTTTCGTTTTTATCTTTACAGGAATAGCGGTTTCATCAGTATTTTTTTGACCAGCTTTCACCAGCAGGGGTGAATTACTGTCCACCTTACTTTTACTGCCACCGGGTAGGGCATCCAGATCAATTACTGCCTTGGGAATATTTAGATACCCGCTATAAAACAATTTATCCGGTGAACCAGTAAGTTTTATATCTGAATTAAGTTTCACCTGCAATTCGCGTTTATCTGCTATACTGAAATTATCAGCCAACAATCTCAGATCAATGCTTTTGATACCTTCTGAAAGAGGACTTTCAACTTCAGCTTCTCCTGAGAACTTCAAATATCCCTCTTTACCAGCTAAATATAATTCTTCCAGCTCTAAATTGCGTTGATGGAAAGCTGCTTTCAAGCGGATTTCCGGATAGGTTATCCCATATTGTGGTATGGATACGTTTCCCTGTATAAGCCTGATATTCCCGTTTAATACCGGGTAAGACAGATTATTTCTCAAATGCAGATCCACGCCCAATAATCCATTAAGCTCTTTTATCTGCTTAAATGATTCCTGCAGGAAACTGATATCAAAATCTGATACAAGTAAATCAGCTTCCATCTGCTCGTTGGATGGGATTAATTTTTTATTCTCAGAATTTAAGTACATGGGAATCTTAGCAGAACCACTAATAAGCTCTTTCATATCCTTATCCAAAATGAAAACAATGTCTGCCCGATTATCTTTCAGATCAGCATTAATCTGTATATTCCCAGGTTGAATTTCATCCCAACCTACATTCTCAATTTGTATCTCAGCTGAGATATCCGGCTGACTTATATTTCCTCCAACCTCTGCTTTCAAGTTAAAAATACCTGCGATTTGAGATGACACTAATCCCAAACTATTCAAGAGTTCCAAATCAAAATCATGTATCTCAAGGGATAAATGCTGTGTGCCTGCTGGTGCAATAGTGCCATCAACCATCAAACTTCCCTTACCGACAGCCAATTGCAGATCATCTATCTGGTAATATTCATCACCAATCAATATCTTGGTATTTGAATGCTCAGTGTTTACTTGAAGACCATCATATTCCACATTAATAACGGGCAATTCTATAGTTATCACTGAATCTATAAACACCCCTGATTCCAGATGAACTATTAGTCTTTCTGCACCGGCATCGAGCTCAATATTCTGCTGCTTTTCATCTCCAGTACTATGCAGATTGATACTATCAACAGCAAGGTCTCCAGACTTGAAATCTTTCAAGTCTAAATTGGCATCAATAATGTTTTTCAGATCACTATCTAAATCTATCTCACCTGAAATTTCTCTCAGTGAAAACTCATTATAAAGCAGATCCATCATTCTCAAAGTGACTTTCGCCTTATAACTTTTATCATTTAATTTGATCTTACCCTTAATATCTCCGCTACCATCCAGAATTTCAGCATTTATTAACTTGCTCATAGACTGTAAATCAATCACAAACAGGTGAAAATCAAGATTTTGTTCACCCTTTATATTACCATCAGCTTTCAGTACAAGCTTAGCAGCAGGATTCAACACCTGCAGGTATTCGACAATATATTCACCTTTTTCATAATGAATATCTGCCTTTATCGTATTTACATCCATTCCCATTATCTCTGAATGTTCACCATTAACTTTCAGATCAGCAGTTAAAAACTCAGGATCACTTCCTTTCCCTGTTACTTCAAATCCCAGATTCAGATCAGAATGCAGTGAATCATTCATAACTAATTCTGCCAGGTCAATACCTTTCAGATCACCCTGCAGATGGTAGCTGACTTCATTAAAAATATCTTCCGCTGTTCCCGATACATCAATCCTGCCAAAATCTCCCCAGATATTTGTATCAAAATCTGCTGAACTCCCTGATTTATGTCCCGTCAAAGCTATCGCGTTTACTTTGCGGTCTCCCATATAACTGGGTTTCACATTAAGCCGGATATCTATTTCTGCTTTACCAGGCTCAATCCCTTTTCCATTTACGGTTAAATTCAGATTGATATCTGAGTCATATTGAGGATCTGCCAGCCAGTGATCTCCATCCAAATGCTCTAAAGCCAGTTTCAGTCTATAATCTGGACTTCCAAATACAGAACTCACTGTTCCCTTCACATTTAATTTCTGACCCGCTTCATTCATTTCCATCTTAAAATTCGCGTTCTGGTTCTTAAGCGTTAGTCCAAGATCAATTTCTGGTAACATTTTGATATCTTCCTGCTGAATAAACCCAGAGAATTCTGTTAAATTCAAAGAGTCACTATTAAGATCAAGATATCCATTTTCCGGATCATCAAGATCAATTTCAGCTCCCAGAGTTATCAGGTTTTCGGTTGTCCTGATCTGCATATTATCCAATATGAATTTATTTTCATTCAGTCGCGCCATCAAATCCAGATTTTCTAACTTAAGATCAGGACCCTGACTATTAAAACTGAATTTATCCAGATTGATGTAGCTTTCCGCTCCAGAATATTTTCCAGCAAAATGCAGCATAATTTCAGATATGCGAGAAGAATTTATCTTGATCTCACTATTTCTTAAGCTGAAATCATCCAATTCAATTACCCAGTTAGAATTTTTAGTTTCTTTTTCCGGTTTCACTTTTTTATCTGCTGCCGGCAGAATTGACATCACATTCCATTTGCCTTCAGCATTTTGCTGCAAGACCAGATCAAGTTCATCAAATAATATCCCGCTTATTGTTATCCGTTTGGACAAAATTCCTTTCAGCGAATAATGGATACTGAATTCCTTCAGACTCAGGATATTCTCCCCATTTTGGCTGATACTAACACCTTGCAGGGAAAGAGAACTGAGATAATTCATCTCTATCCTCTGGATATTAAGCTCCGCGTTCTGCAGCTGGCCATTTACATTTGTCATTATCAGATCAGTGATCAGGTTCTTTACTGGTCGTGTCTGGATAAGGATCACAACTATCACTAATATTACAAATATTATCAGTAAAGTCCTACCCGTAATTTTTAATATCCTGCGCATCAGAATGCCTGCCCGATATTCAAATGAAGCTGAATCTGCTTATCAGCACTCCCTAATGGCTGTGCTGCATCAAAACGTATTGGTCCAATGGGAGTATCTATCCTGATACCCAATCCAGCAGAATATTTAATGTCATTCAGATCATATTCATCATATCCTGCCCACACGTTTCCGGCATCGCAAAACATGACACCAGAAAGCATTCGCCAGAGATGCTGTCTCCATTCCGCGGAGAATTCCAGATAACTTTCTCCTCCCAGCGCTATTCCTTCAATGCTTTGAGGTCCTATCTCTCCACGTGCCCAGCCTCGGATGGAATTGCTGCCTCCAGCAAAAAAACGCTCATCTATTGGTGTGGTTGCATCTCCCCAGATGGGTTTCATAATTCCTGCTTTCACTTTTCCTGCCAGCACAGCACCGGCAAATATCTCATTATATTTTCTCAAATCTATCAAGCTCTGCAGATAATGATATTCACTGCCCAGGCTAAGCCCGGATAGAGTTGTCACAAATGATGCCGTATAACCTCTTAGAGGTGAAAAAGAAGGACTGGAATCATCTATTGATATACCTGCTGAAATGCTCGATTTATTGTAATTATCCTGGACTACACCCAGTAATTCATCTGTAATATCACTATTGATCTGCAGAATATCCCGCTCAAATTTATACTTGATGAAGGTATTGGTGATATTAGTTAAATTTTGTCTCAAGGTTGTGCTGAATCCATATTTCTGGAGATCATAAGATTCCTCATGTTCTTTGATCAAAAAGGGATTGATGCTGATGCTGCCCCGAGGATTGATAAAGGAAGGTTGAGTGACATCCAAACTAAGATGATAAGGCTCAAGATATGAATATTTCGCATAAAGCGATGCCCGTCTTGCTCCACCCAGAAATCCCAGCTTTTCCACTCTCACAGATAGCCGGAATCTATCTTCAAGTCCATAACCAACTCCCGTTTTCACCGACCAGTAAGGCAATTCCTTCACCAGTATTACCATGGGCACCTTATTATTTTCTATTTCATTCAGCATTGATTTTATTGTCACGAACTGGAACATCCCTAGATTCTGGATCCGCTGCTGGGTCTTTTGAGTTTTGCGCTGATCATAGCTTTCATTTTCAGAGAATGTGATCTGCTTGAGTATTACCGCTTCCGCCAGCTTCTCATTGCCCAGCACCATTATCTCACCAAAATTACACAACTCACCAGCATTTACGCGATATATTATATCTGCAAACCTTTTATTCTCAGATAATTCTATGGTAAAATCAGTTTCCGGCTCAGGAAATCCGTTATTCCTCAAAATGCGATCGATCTGTTTAACGCTGCTATTGATATTATTATCTTGAAAGCAATCACCTTGCTGTGCTAAAAGCTCAACAGAAAGTTCATCAAGCAGTGATTGTACGATCACCTTATTCTCTGAACCATCCGCTTCTATATTATAGCTGATTTTTCCTATCAATACCGGCTGATTTTCATGTATAATAAATTTGATCTTAATTTTTTTTGCTTTTTCATTGATCTCAGGCTCAACATTTACCTCAACCTTCAGAAATCCCGACTGCTGATATTGCACAGTTATCTGCTTAATATCCTCTTCCAAATAGATCTCATTAAAATAAGGCTGAGCTCTCCAGAAAAATAACCTGTCACCTAGACTCTGAGCCGTCAAATTCAGATTCTTCTTCAAAGCTCCCGATGATAAGGCACTATTCCCCTCAAATCCGATACTCTTTAATATATACCCATCATCAGCCAGCATCACAAAACATGATGCCAGCAGGATCAGCAAAATCACTTTTTTTATATTGTTCAATTATCCTACTTTTTTCCCTTTTTCATGTTACCACTTTACTTAAAACTAATTTTTTAATACCAGATTTGGCATCCCCCGCCTATAAATTAACCCATAAGTGAAAATGAACAAGAACAACATAGCACTATCTGACATTATTTTGTTAGATAGTGCTAAGTTACTCGGCTGCGTGATTGGGTTATTGGCGGGAAATGGGGAGATATATGCATGTAAAGATAATTTATACTTGATAGAATTTGGGAGCATTATTAAATTTAGTCATCAAATAGAATCAGAGAATTCTGGGGAGTTAAGATGAAAAAGATATGTATAATATTAGTGTTACTGATCATATTTCTGGCTTTAATTGCAGAGGAATATGTTCCCCGTCAAATCATGGTGCAATTTAATAAAGATGTCAGCGATAGTCGTCAGACAGAGATATTTAAACTGGAAGAACTTACTGCTGTTCACCAGCTCTCCAGACGGCTTTCTATCTGGTTATGCGAAATTGGTAATAATATCAGTGAAAATGAGGCAATTGTCAGATTAAAAAAATATCCTGAAGTGAAATTTGCTCAGCTCAATCACAGGCTGGAATTGCGTGAAACAATTCCTGATGATGAGTTTTTTGATCAGCAATGGTGTCATCATAACACGGGTCAAAGCGGCGGAGTGACTGATGCTGATATCGATACTCCCTCAGCCTGGGATATTGAGTCAGGAGGAATTACTGCAAATGGAGAAACAATAGTGCTGGCAATCGTGGATAATGGCACATATCTGACCCATCCTGATTTGAATTTTTATAAAAATGAACTGGAAATACCCGGAAATCAAATAGATGATGATGGTAATGGTTATATAGATGATTATGACGGCTGGAATGCTTATAATCATACTGGCAATCCTGGTGTAGGCTCGCATGGTTCGCATGTGGCTGGTATAGCAGCAGCGATAGGAAATAATGGGATTGGCGTAAGTGGAGTTAACTGGCAGGCGGAAGTGATGCCTGTAGCTGGGTCTTCCTCATCTGAAGCCACAGTGGTGGAAGCTTATGGCTATGTGCTGGAAATGCGAAGTCGCTATAATGAGACAGATGGGTCTGAAGGTGCATTTGTGGTTGCCACTAATTCCTCTTTTGGTGTGAATCAGGGTCAGCCGGAAGATTATCCGATCTGGAGTGCCATGTATGACAGCCTGGGTATGGTGGGAATTCTGAGTGCTGGAGCTACGGCTAATGTTAGCTGGAATATCGATGAAGTTGGTGACGTGCCCACAGCGTGCGAGAGCGAGTGGATGATAGCTGTTACCAATACTACTGACGATGATCAGAAATACACTTCAGCGGGTTATGGTCTGGTTACAATTGATCTGGGAGCACCAGGCACAAGCGTGTATTCCACTGATACTAATACGGCAGGTTATAGTTATAAGACGGGAACTTCCATGGCATCTCCGCAGGTGTGTGGAGCAGTAGGCTATCTGATGTCTGTTTTGCCTGCAGTAACTTTGCGGGAATATGAATCTGATCCAGGGGAACTGGCACTGATCATTCGCGATGTGATGTTTGCTGGAGTAGATCCTCTGCCGGATCTGGAAGGAGCTACTGTAACTGGCGGCAGATTAAATGTTTATAACTCGATGCTGCTCTTGCGAAATGGTGCCTATGGAGATATCACAAGCGATGAGATAGTAAATGCTTTTGATGCTGCTAATATTCTGCAATACTTTGTAGGTCTGGAGCCCGTGGGAGCTCCGCTGCCCTGGGAAATCTGGGTCAAAGGACGGGCAGATGTAGATGGGAATGGGTATATAGAAGCTTATGACGCTTCATTGATCCTGCGATATGCTGTGGGTATGATAGATTCTTTTCCGGTAGAAGATTAAGCGGTTTTTTTAAGGAATTTAGAAGGTTTTAGTTTTAATGCTATATAGAATAACATAAATGCAACGATAGAAATAGCTATCCACATACTTGAGCTGGCAGGATGCAGTATAAAGGTGTTTATCTGATAATACAGAGTGGCAACTATCCAGGCAAGAGCTGTGAGATATGTGACTACAAATGTTGCCCAGCCCAGGTTTGTTTCGCGGTAGATCACCCCGATCACTGCCACGCAGGGAGCATAGATGAGCACAAAAAGCAGGAAGGCAAATCCAGCAATCCTGTCACCTTTAAACCCTTTTTGCACTAAGCCTATCAGTTCATTTTTCCCTTGATTGATAGTCTCTTCTTTGATGATGCCAAATCCCGCTGGAATGGCGGTAAAGGCATCAGCTATACCCTGCCAGAAATCGAATTCTTCCGGCTGGCTGGCTTCTTTCTGCTGACCGTATAGGGCTGCCAGTGAACCAATTACAGCTTCCTTGGCAAATATTCCTGAGATCAAACCTACAGTTGCGGGATAATTATCGTTTTGAATGCCCATAGGTCTGAAAATTGGAGTTATCTGTCTGGCAATATATGTGATCACTGATTTTTCTGAATTCTGATTGCCAAATGAGCCGTCAGTTCCAATGGAATTAAGGAAACTGAGCACCAGCACAATGATAATGATCACCTGTCCGGCGCGGAGGATAAATGACTTCAATCTCAGCCAGGTATGCATCATAATGCCATTGATGGTGGGAATATGATAGGGTGGTAATTCCATCACAAAAGTGGAAATCTCGCCTTTTAATATAGTAGATTTGAATAACAAACCGGAGAGAACAGCTAAAATAACACCGGTGAGATATATAGAGAATAGCATGAAACCGGCTCGCTCTGAGAAAAATGCTGCAATAAAGATTGAATATACCGGCAGGCGGGCACCACAGGACATGAAGGGGTTCATGATGATAGTAAGTATGCGGTCACGGTTATTTTCCAGGGTACGCGTTGCCATGATAGCCGGCACGTTGCAGCCAAAGCCCACCAGCATGGGAATAAATGCTTTGCCCGGTAAGCCAATGGTCAACATGAATTTATCCATTACAAAAGCTGCTCGCGACATATAGCCGGAATCTTCCAGGATCGATAGTGATAAGAAAATAAAAAAGATGGGGGGTATGAAGGTGGACACTGTCTGGATACCACCGCCCAAACCATCAGCAAGGATAGCGATCAGCCAGTTGGGAAAAGAGAGTGCTTCCAGAATTGACCTGAAACCATCCACGAATATCGTACCCGTAAATCTATCAAAGAAATCGATAAAGGGTGCACCAACATTCATTGTTAGATAAAAGACCATCATCATCACGATCAGGAAGAATGGAATGCCCAGATAGCGATTAAGGACAAATTTATCTATAGTATCTGTAAGATCACGAAGATTGGTGGATTTGCGGTGCAGAGTGTCTCGCACCAATCCTTTCACAAATCCATGTCTGCCATCTGCCATCACTACGTCAATAGGGTCTCCGGTGTGATGTTCAATACGCTGAACCTGCTCTGCTATCTGTTTATCCAGATCATGTTCAGTATATTTATTAGCTATCTGCTCATCTTCGAGGGAGCGGAGAGCCAGCCAACGGTTTGAAACCTGATACTTGTCGGCAAAAGGTTCAGTGAGAGGGAGTAATTCCTTAACTGCCATCTCTACAATACTGTCATAATGGACTTTTGTGGTGGATACTTTTCGTGAATGAGCAGTGAGTTCTATCTGCTTTAATAAATTATCTATCCCTCTATTTTTACTGGCAACTAATTCAATTACAGGGCAATCGAGATGATTTTGAAAATGCTCAAGTTCCAGATGCTGCTTATTGGCTTCCAGAATATCCATCATATTTAATACGATGACCAGAGGAACTTGCATTTCCAAAATTTGCGTGGCAAGATACAGGTTTCTTTGCAGATTGGAAGCATCAACTACCTGAATGATCAGATCAGCCTGATGAGAAAGGATATAATCACGAGCTACGCGTTCATCTTCTGAAGTAGCGGACAGAGAGTATATACCAGGCAGATCAATTACCTTCACCTGATGATCGCCATACTTGTAGAAACCTTCTTTGAGCTCAACGGTTACTCCTGGCCAGTTGCCCACTACCTGTCGTGATTTTGTGAGAGCATTAAATACAGTTGTTTTTCCGCTATTAGGATTTCCTACAATACCAATAGTTAAGTTATTTGTCATCTTCTAATTTTTCAAGGATAAGTTCATCTGCTTCATCTGCTCTGATAGATAGCCTGTAGCCATTGATCTTGATCTCAATAGGGTCACCCATAGGGGCTCTGCCCATCACCTTGAAATCTTCACCCCTCAATAGACCGAGGTTTAGCAGTTTCTTGCGAAATAAGCAATTCAGTCCCCGGTATCCAGTAATCCGATAGGATTCACCATCATGCATATGCCTCTTCAGCTTCTGCAATCTCCGACATCCTCTATGCTTTCGCAAACGTCTGCCAAAATCCATTGCTATCCTCCAGTTCTTTACACGCTAATTTAACGGATAAATCACAACTGTCAAGAAAAATGTTAGGCATGTCTAACTTTTGTTGAATAGCTTATTCGGACTGGCTTAGATTTGTTACTTATTTACTCCATGATACATTTTATGTATTTGCTCTTTCATAATTTCATTTTCGCGACTATAGGTTGCATCATTCCAGAGAAGATAGTATTTTTCTTTAGCCTTAAAATGGAGATTTTCTGTAGCTCCCAGATATGTAATTAATTCTGGATGCAGCTCCAGAAATGTTGCTGTCAGAGACTGAGGTCTTATTGGGAAATCAACTGGTATTTCTTTTTTTTCTTCAGCTTTCATTCTTTCCCACCAGCTTGCTGGCATCAGTTTGAGTTTATTATTTTCCGTTGGTATGATCACAAGCTGTTTCACCCGCCAGCTTTCAAATTGCTTTCTGACTTTATTCGGCAGCCGAAAACGTCCGTTATCATATTGTTTGCAGTTAGGGAATTCCAGAAGATCCATATTTTTATTCCTCAACCGGGAAATGGTCGATTATTTCTAATCCATAGCGCAGGATCAAAGAGGCATCATAGGCTTCCACGAGGCTATTGCCATCCACGTCAGCTGCAATAAGCTGCCAGGGTTCCCAATCGCTGATCATTCCCACGTAGTATTGCAGTACCAGAGCAGCATCATAACTTTCTACTATCCCATTACCATCAATATCGCCATAAGAAGGAGATCCTGTAAATTGATAATTTATATATTCAGTGCTTTCAATATTTCCATTGCCATCACCTGCTGGTGACTGCTGCTGCAAACTTCCACCGTCCTGAGTTTGATAAGAAGCTACGCAAAGGTAAAGCGATTCTGGATTATTCCACTGGCTGAGATTGATCACTCCTTCCAGAACACTGCTTTGCTGAGATTGTGAAGAAGCTGTCTGGTCAAACCAGCCGTTCCAGCCATTAGTGCTTTCTCCAGCCAGAAAAACGTCCCAGTCAGCTACCTGTCCGCTTTTGGCCCAGGGGGCAGAAACCATATTGCCGGGATTATCTGCTATTAAAATAAATATGTCTTCCCCTAATTCCATAGCAGAAGTTGCTGCCACATAAAGCTCTGTACTTGAAAAATCTGCATATAATTCCAGTTCATCATTAGCTGTCAGCAATTGCACACCAGCATCTAATTGTCCATCTATCACAAAACTACCACCTCCACCACCAGATATCGTTATTGTGTAATCATTACCATTATTATTATCCCAACTACCGTCATAATAGTGGATCACAAAATTTACTTCATTCACCTGCTGCACTGGAGAATCAAAGGGGCCTAATACAAGGATCAAATTTCCATCCTCATCCGGTCCGATCATCGGAGTTTCCAAGGCAGGTCCAATATTATTATATAGCACAGTTCCGTTGGGCCAGTAAGTTTCTGCTGGCAAATTAAAATCATTAACTCCCCAATGCAGGGCAGCACCCATGCTGGTGTTTGCTACTGTGATAATGATGGAATCTTCCATTGCGGGACTTACCGGCAGCCAGCTTACATAACCATATCCACCCTGTCCCCCACCAGTGCCATCTCCTATCCATACGTGCTGGATCACGCTTTTCTGCACATTGCCTTCATTATCGATAGCTTCCACATAGTAATCCAGCAGGATTTCGTTATATTCACTGATCTCTGCTTCGTAATGCATGGCTTTATAGAGTGGTTGGGGATCTGTTTCTGAAGGCTCATCCTGGCCTGTCATGGCAAGTTCTATCCAGTTACCCACATCTGCACCCCCAGCATAAAGCTCATTATCACTGGTGAGATCATCATTTATGCCGTCATTATCCAGACGATATTTGAGAACCACATCCTGCAATCCGCTATGGTCATAAACATAAGTCCAGACAGTGAAGTCAGGGCTCATGGATACATTCCATTCAGTTCCACCGGGATTATACGGTTCCCTTTGCGGCAGGTAGATCGTGGGGGGAGTGGCATCTGCAGCGCCATTCACATAGGGCAGGGCTGCATTGACTGCCATATTGGCTGCCCGGGCAGGATGACTGTCCCAGATACCATTCTGAGAGCCGTCCCAATACCAGTAGCAGCTTGTTTCACCCGTAAGCAGCATACGCCAGGCATCTTGAACCTGCTGTGCTCCGGGATTATTATCTAAGGCATTAAATATTATATTCTTCGCTGCTGTGATGATGCCCCAGCTATTGCGGTCAGGACTGTAGTCATTATAAGGATCACCGTTCCATTTCTTAAATTCCGGGTCCCCATTAGCTGCTCCGCTCCAGCTTCCCGGCTCCACGTGTACTACATCACCCGTTGCGGGAGGGAACATATCAAGATAATCCTGGATAGTAGTGCAAACAAACCTGTCTGAATTACTTCCCAGCCAGCTTACAAATTGAGCAAAATTATTATTATAATAGGAATTTGATCCACCACCATAATTATCACCATCATGATGCAGAACAATTAATATAGGATGGTCATCATCAGTGTTATAAGGTTCAAACTGGCTCATTACGGTATCATACTGCAAAGCGCCAAAGCCACCTCTGCCATCTTCATTACCCAGATAGCGGGAAGCCGGCACACCCATGATCTGGCTTTCTTCGCCAGTTTCTGGATCAATATATTTTACCCAGTGCGGTTGATGAGCCCATTGCAGAGATACCTGTGAACCTGCCCACAAGCCGTTTAATTGCAGCCAGTCACCAGGATCATCTTCTAGGACATCTGCTTGATTAGGTTCATATAAATTACTGCCGGTAGTATAGGGATAATTATTTGTAACTCTCTCAAAATGGATATTATCGATCAGCACCCATTCAATCCCTTCATCCACAAGGGCGGGGATTATCCTCTCAGAAAACGCACACTCAGGAGGGAACATACCCCGGGAATATGAGTTCACATTAAAGGTGCTGTTTACAATGTCACGATGCATAGCGATCTGGCTTCTCATATCGCGGTAATCAATCAATCCCAGCAAAGGATGAAAATTGCCAATGGAAACCATATCCATTCTGGGATTTCCCAGGCTTGTTGTTTCTCCGGCAATGCCATTCCATCCTGACTGCCAGTTAGAAAAATTCCAGTTTCCACCAGCCTGTAAAGTATTCAAATTCTCTATCAAAGAGCCAGAAAAGCTAACTTGAGAGCCAAAATGTTCAAAACCGGCATTGATCCCCATCCACACAGCATCTGATGGCCAGGTAGTATAGGGACCCCAGCGCTGATTATGAATATCTTCTATCGAATAATCATAATGTCCGGCATTATCAGTTTCCAGGGCATTTTCACCTGGGTAATATATAGGTTGATGCATATGCCACAAGAAAGCAATATAAATTTTTGGATCTGCCATAAGCGAAGTAACTATCAGCAGTAAAATAATAATTAATAAACCTTTTTTAATCATCAAATACCTCTTTTAAATATTTCAACTAACCTAAGTCAGGAGTTTTGAACGGTACTCCGTCAAGACTTCTTCTACAGCCAGTTATTGTATCCTGTATTCTATCAGTCTCTGTCGCCCAGAACTCCTGCCCTGAGTACAGCTCAGAAGTCCTGGCTTGCTTTTTTATTATTTTAATAATATAGTTGCTGCACACTTAATTTTTGCAATATCTCATGAATTGCTTCATAAACTGCCTGTCCTATCAAATCCTTACGGGCAATTTTCTCTATCTTCTCACCAGCTTTATCCTGTTCCTGCTGAGTGAACAGCTGATTTGTTAAATTACAAGAGCGCATCAGGCTGATCAGCACAATATCACGATGTACGGGTTCTACCTTATCCAGAATAATAGAGCGGATACGGGCAATTTCTCTCCGTTCCATCTTATCATCTATCGTAGGATAGCATTTCCGTTTGTATATCCACAAAATATTCTTTTCTTTCTTTTCCAGTATCCCCAATTCGATCAAATGATTAATAAAATAGTCTTTGATCTCCTGAATATGGATTCCGAGTTTCCAGACCCAGTATTTGGCATCTTCATCACTTTGCTGATTTGCGATCATTGCCAGAGCATCATCAAATATCTGATTTTCAGTGGGAGAATTATCGATCACAAGTAGTCTATTTTGCTCTGCTTTTATTTTTCCTAATAAGGCAAGCTCCATCAGAACAGCGCCAGCAAGTCCAAATTCCATCCCCATAAAGGGTTGATTGCACACTACACCCTTTTCATCATCCAATGATAATAATAAGAATTCCTCTGCAATACTCAGTTTGCATTCCTGCATCTCATCCTCCAGTTATATCCTGATCGTAAATATTGCACCAGACTTCCGATTCTCAGCTGTTAAGCTGCCATGCATATTTTTTTCGATCACGATTTTACACATATATAGATTAAGTCCTCTGCCCGGGCTCTTGAAGTGTGTTGTGAAATATGGTTCAAAAACATGCTCGATCACATCTTCAGTTATCCCGCCACCATTATCAATTATTTCCACTTTTGATTGTCCATCGTCTTCTGATATATCTATTCTTATCCTCTTTTCTGGTATTTCCTTTTCCCTTAAGGCATCACGGCTATTATTGATTATCTGCAAAACTACCTGGGCATAATCATTGCTATAGCCTTTTATGGTCAATTGCTCATCTCCACTAATTTCCAGTATAATACTCTCTTCCTTTAATGTGGGTTCCAGCAGCTTCATACATCTTGCGAGCACATCGTGCAAAATAAAGTCCTCTAATTCCTCTACTGGATGAAAAAAGTATCTCAGATCATCAATTGTATTACTCATTTCCTGAATGATGCCCATTGCTTTATTACTTTGCTGTGTAAGATAATCTATAGTCAGTTCTTCTTCCTCTCCGCAAATTTCAATATCCTGAATCAATGCCATTACAGTATTCAAAGGCTGCCGCCACTGATGTGAAATATTTGATATCAATTCACTGATCGCTACCTGTCTTGACTGTTTTATAATGATATGGTCTTTTTCACGGATTGATTCTACCGCTCCATCCACCTTTTCCTGCAAATCCTGACGGTATGATTCCAGACTCAGAAGTGATTTATAGGCACGTATACCGGATGAAACCAGTGTAAATATCTTATCAGAGGTTAATTCGGTTTTGGATTTATAATCATTGATATCATAATTCAGCACTACATCACGCTCTGGAGCATATCCCGGCTGACCTGTTCGCAGAACTATTCTGATGAAATGATTCTCCAGTTCCTCTCTGATCCGCTTAACAAGATCCAAACCTGCAGTTGTGGTTTCCATTACCACATCAAGCAATGTGATTGCAATATCAGGCTGCTGCTTGATCAGCTCAAAGGCTTCTCCAGCTGAGTAGGCATCAAGTATCGTCACCTGTTTGCCGGCAAACTCAAAGTCATCAAGGGTCAAATGCGTGACAGTATGAATATCTTCTTCATCATCGACCACCAGAATTTTCCAATCGCTGCCTGCTTTGATGACAGCACTATTTTTAACTGAGAATTTCTCTTCATCCCGCTGCTGCTTGACATCAACTGCTTCTTCTTCTGCCATAAATACCAGTTCATCGGACTCATTTCCCGCATCAGCAAATCCCCGCTCTTTATCAATCGAGCTCACTCAATCCTCCTTCCATGAAAGGGAATTCCATAATGAATTCTGAGCCTTTCCCCACTTCACTCTCAACTTCTATCGTCCCATCCAGTTTCTGCGTTATCAGATTATAGATAATATGCATCCCCAAACCGGTCCCCGTCCGTTTATTTGTTGTAAAAAACGGATCAAAGATATGCTGCAACACCTCTTCTCCCATTCCCTTACCACTATCCCGATAGATAAATCGCAGCCTGCTGTCAATACGTTTTATCTCAAAATCTATTTTTCCACCACTTCCACCGGAAAAACCATGAACCAATGAATTAATAACCAGATTAGTAATTATCTGGGCAAGTATCCCCGGATATGAATTCCATACCAGGTATTCATCACAATCTATATTGATCTCAAGATCAAGACCCTTGAATTTGGGTTCAAGGCTCATCAAGACATCTTTGATATAATTACATAATTTAAATTGACGACGCTGTTCTGTGGATTGATCCACACTCACACGCTTAAAACTTTTCACCAGTTCACCAGTTCGCTGGGAATTACTCAGTATCAGATTGCTTGTTTTTTCTGTATAACCCAAAAAGCTGTCCAGATCACTCTTTTTCATCTTATTTTCCTGATATTTACCCATCAAAGCACTCAACCTGTCACTCAGATTGCTGATAGCTGTTATAATTATTCCCACTGGTGTGTTTATTTCATGGGCTACTCCTGTAACCAGACTTCCCAGAGATGCCATTTTTTCTGATTCCACCAATTTCTTCTGGGTTTTGCGTAATACATCAAGAGTTTCGCTCAATTCCTCTTTCTGCTGAGTGATCAATTCATTTTTCGTGGAAAGTATCTCAGCACTCTTCTTTTTACTCCTGTATCTCCGATATACAAAGATCACCAGCATGATAACCAGACCCGAGATGGCAAATAAAGAGTTCCTCTGAAGCTCTTTTCTGCCTATTTCCAGTTCCTTGATCTCATTATCTTTGCGAAGAAGGCTATTTTCCCGCTCTTTGCGCTCAGTGTCATACTTAGTCTGCATCTCTGCAATCTGCTTAGCAGTGGTTTCAGCAAAAATACTGTCCCGCAGTGTTGATTCTTTCTCATTATAGCTCAAAGCTTCATCAAATTGTCCCTGCTTTTTGAAAAGTTCACCATAAGAAGCATATATTTCTGCCTGTAATTCCAGAGATTCTACCTCTTGAGCTATCCTGGAAGCTTCAGCAAATTTTTCCTCTGCTGCCTTAAATTCTCCCATCTCTACATAGATCATGCCCACATTGTTCATCAGATATGCCTGATAGACAGTAGCCCCGATCTCGCCCACTAATTTCTCTGCCCGACTGTAATACTCAAGGGTTTCGGTGTATTTTTCCTGATAATAGTACAGATTTCCAATATTGATCAATACTGAAGCTACACCCAGATTATTGCCTAACTGCTGATAGCTTTCCAAAGATAGTTCATAATATTCTCTTGCTTTTTCATAATCTTTAAGCTCAGAATAAAGTGTTCCCATATTACCATATACAACCGCTATTTCACTTTTATTATCAAGCTGCTTGTGAACTTCCAGTGCCTGACGGTAATATTCCAGAGAAAGTGCTGGATTCATCAGTGATTGATATACTCTGCCGATATTTCCTTTGATAGTAGCTTCCAGTTCAGGTTCATCCAGTTTGTCCACTTCCTGCATGCCCTTCAATAGTCGAGATAATGCTAATTCATAATTACCCAGTTCCAGCTCTACAGTACCCCAGGTAAGGTAAGTCATCGTGAGCTCATGCATAACTTCAGTGGTGGGTTCGAGTTTCTGGAAGATTTTTTCTGCTTCTTCCAGTTTGGCTTTTGCCTTGTCTGCCCAGCCTAATTTAGAGTAGGCCTGGGCGAAATTATTATTTATAACTCCCAGATCAAGTTGATCATTCTCTTTATTCAAAAGTAGTATTGCTTTATTAAAATAATCAATCGCAGACCAGTAGTTTTGTCGAGTGAGCTCGATCCGTCCAGCAATGGTCAAAGCTTTTCGCTGACCTCCCACATAACGGGATTCACCCGCAAGCTTAAGTGCCAGACTATCGCTTGTCCAACTGCTTTGCAGATCCTCATCTATTTGCTGCTTAGCAAGCTCAAGCAATAGATCCACCTTTTCTCTGCCCATCGCCTCAGCGATTTTCAGCTTCAATTCCGTAGAATCTGCCTGCAAACCAGAGTGCCAGGTTAACAGAAAAACTATTATTATTAAAAATATTTTGATGCCTTTCATATTATCGACAGTTTTAATACTCCCTGTATTTTCTGTTAAGTCTTTTCTCAAATACTAACTATTTTACTCTCGCAACCTCTTTCTCTCATTATAAGTCCTACAAGTTCAATATAACTTTAGAGACTATTTACCGTCGACAATTAAGTAGCAATCACCCAGAACAAAAAAATACAATCTCAACAAAATGTCCCATAGTGTTGTATATTTAAGCTGAACAGGTAATTGGCAGATGCTAAAGGGTTTATATTACAGTCAGTTATTATATAAATAAAAGTAATATTTTATAGTTTATTGAGTGAAAGAATCTTTATTACCCTTATTCATTCTATTTGACTCGTTTATGAATTTCTTGACTAAATATTATTAATTCAGATTCTTCTATGTATTATGATAGTTAATAAACTTCTGAAGATTAATAAGCATCGTAGAAGGTAATTCATAAGATATTTTTAAAGGATTATTATTTAACATAGGGAGAATATAATGAAAAAGATTATAATTGTTACACTACTATTAATAATTAGTGCAATATTGCTAGGTGATATGGAAATAAAGCACTATGATACAAAAGACATGATCTCAATAATTATTAAGGATAGAAAATTGATCAATGAAAGGAGGAAAAATGCCAATTTGGATTCTTTAGAGATTGATACAAGCAATATAACTGATTCATTGTTATATAATTATTTAGTATCAACATTATTTAATGAAAATAAAATTGAT
>JAVCDJ010000051.1 GCA_030765845.1 Candidatus Stygibacter australis | reverse complement strand
GTGAAACTGGTTGAGAAATTACGGAAAGAGAAAAAATATTATCAGAAATAAAAAATATTTTTCGCTTATCAAAGAAAACTATTTATATTTTCATTAAGAAGTTAATAAGGAGGCTAAAATGAAGTTAATCAGCCTGCCAAATATTGGGAAGATATTGGAAGGGAGATTAGTAGAAGCAGGTGTCGACTCTGTGGAAAAGTTAATTGCTTTAGGGAGTAAAACAGCTTTTATGAAAATGGTGGAAATTGATAGTGAAGTGTGTATCAGTGTGATATATTCACTAGAGGGAGCAATCCAGGGAATAAGATGGCATGATCTTGACCGTAGAAAGAGAGAAGAGCTTAAAAAGTTCTATTTTGCCTGGAGAGACCCAGAATAAAAAAGGCAATATAAATTACCCAGAATATAAAAAAGGATCATCTGATCCTTTTTTTTATTCAGAAAAAACTCTAAATGACTCTTCCTCAATTACCATTTTACTCCAGTTCTGCATATCCTCAGGTATTAATTTCAAACATTCAGACACATTATGGTCAGGTTTCTGTTCTATTACACCAAGACTGAAATTATCACCAGAATAAAGCAGTTTCATAATACACTTATTTCTTTTATCACTAAGATTGAGATAGATACCATCAGGTTTTTCATTTTTAGTTGCCAGAGGGCATTGAATGAAGATCAGAGATATTTTATTGGATAAATAATAACTGAGTTTATTATCAGAATTGCTTTTTTTCAAAATTGAATTGATTTGATGAGGGCATACAATATGTCCACAATAATCACAGAAGAAACTTTTACTGGTATTTTTGTTTTTGGTTATATCAATATGTATTACCTTCAAATCTGGATAAACAGCCAGATATACCTCACCTTTAAGATTTAATCTGCTTTGGCATTTCTGCAATAATTCAGATTTCATAAAAACACTCCCTGCTTCGATAAATATAAGATAAGTCTTTTTTGAGTGAGAACAAATTTGGCAACAAAAAAAATAAAAAAAAAGAGTTGACGGCAGGATTTTTCTCATTAATATATGTTTAGGTAAGTGATAATAGTGAATCAAATGCAGCTCATGTGAGCTGAGACATAGCGACGGGGTAAACCCCGATTTGTAACAAGAGAGTTTGTTAACATCGCATTAAAGGATTAATTGGTTATCTCCTACCAACAAGTGGCATGCGGAGCGTGCCACTTTTTTTATGTCTGCCTGCTGAAAAAAGATTGACATGAGTTAGAGTATATTAAATATACCCAAAAATAATAAGGTATCAGGTGTGATGGCAAAAAGTAAAAAGCGAAGAAATGATAAAGAGAAAATAAAGAAATATAAACTTGGGAAAAAGATCAAGAGGAAAAGCCCTTTAGTAGGATTTTTACGGATAGCCACAATTGTTTTTTTGATTCTGTTTCTTGTATTGATCATTTATCATTTCCGATCTACCAAGTTGATACATAAGGCGATAGTTGCTGTTTCCGGCAGTGAGAAGATAGACCTGAATGACGTGATAGCAGAAGCTGCTGAGGATATGGGAGTAGATGAGAAGAATTTTAAACTGGCCAATAAACAGGATCATATCTATATAGAAATGGGGATCAATCCATCTGAGTGGGATTTAGTTCTGGTTAATAGCATTATCACAGGAAAAATTGAAACAGCTGGGGGAAAGCAATTATATGCAAAGGAATCTGATAATGGTAGATATCAGTTACTTCAGTTTAGTCATCCCGATAATAAGCTTCCCTTTCTGATTAAAATCTTTTACGGAAAATATGCAGCATCACTGCCAGAAGTTTTTCTAATTATTGATGATTTTGGCAGTTATATTAATTCTTTGTTAGATGAATTCTGTGAACTTGATAAAGAAGTGAGTTTTGCCATCCTTCCTAATGAAGTTTATTATGAAGAAGTGATGTATAAGGCACATGATAGCGGTCACGATATTCTTATCCACATGCCCATGGAACCAATAGATATAAAAAATAATAATCCAGGGAAGGGAGCTATACTGGTTCAGTATAATGAAAATAAGATCAAATCACTCGTGAGGGAATATATAAAAAGACTTCCTCTGGCGGTTGGCGCAAATAACCACATGGGTTCATTAGCGACTTCCCGGGTAGATATTATGGAGCCGGTTTTACAGGTGCTTAAAGAAAATAATTTAATGTTCATAGATAGCTATACTTCTGCAAATACTGTGGCAGCACAAGTGGCAGCAACCGAAAAGATGAAGATCTGGGAGCGAGACCTGTTCCTGGATGATCAAAAAGAGCTGACTGATGCAGTATTGGATAAAAAGCTCGCGAAATTGGTTGATATTTCAACCCGTTCAAATCAGATAATTGTGATAGGACATTGTCATTTCAAATCAAAACTTGAGTTTATCAAGAAATTTATTGCCCGGGCAAAAGACTCAGGATTCAGATTCTCGGCAATATCTACATTAAAAAATTAGTAAATGAGAGGTACAGATGATTGATATTATCAAAGCTGTCATATTAGGGATTATTCAAGGTATTACAGAATTTCTGCCAATCAGCAGTTCGGGTCATTTAATGCTTGGACAGCGTTTTCTGAATTTCCAAATGCCGGGGATAAGTTTTGAGGTGATGCTGCATCTGGGTACGTTGTTTGCTGTAGTGATCTATTTTTACAAGGATATTATCAATATCACGGGTTCTTTTTTTGTTGTCAGTAAGGAGGAAAAATATACCCAGAGACGTAAAACAGGTCTTCTGTTACTGGTTGCTACTATAGTCACAGGGGTACTTTATTTTGCCTTTCAGAATTATGTGGAAGGGATTTTTGATTCAACCAGCAAAACGAATATTTATATTGTCTGCATTTTTCTGGGTGTAACAGGATTTATGAATCTGATGTCTGATAAAATCAATATAAATCGCTCTTCTGCTCATGAATTAGGCATAGCTAAATCAATGATCATTGGTTTAGGGCAGGCATTTGCTTTAAATCCTGGGATTTCCCGCAGCGGTGCTACAATTACTTTCGGATTACTGGTTGGACTCAAGCGTGAAGAAGTGGCAAAATTTTCTTTCCTGCTTTCAATTCCTGCCATACTGGGTGCAGTTGTCAAAGAATTACCCAGCCTTGCCAGTTTACCAAAAGAAGACCTGATCTATTATCTTGCTGGAAGCTTCGCGGCTTTTTTATCAGGATTTTTAGTAATTTCATTTTTGATTAAAATGCTTAAACGTAGAAATATGAAAATATTTGCTTACTGGTGCTGGTTTGTTGCCATTGTAAGTGCAATATTGATCACCATCTGATATGAGTCCAAAACCGGTTGGAAAAGTATATTATAACCAATTTATTAATAGCTTTAAAAGTTATGCAGGGATCAGGATATTCTATATTTATGGCAATGATAACTATCTGAAAGACCAGGTAGTGAGTTTATTGCAGAAAAATTATACTCAACCAGATACCCGGGATTTTGATGCAATCACGCTCTATGGTGATAGTTGCTCGGGTAATGAGATTATTGAGCATTTGGAAACCCTTCCCTTTATGGCAGTATTAAAATTTCTGCTGATAAAGAACTTTGATTCACTTAAGAAGAAAGAACGAGATCTTCT
This sequence comes from Candidatus Stygibacter australis, assembly GCA_030765845.1. NCBI lineage: Bacteria > Pseudomonadati > Candidatus Cloacimonadota > Cloacimonadia (SeqCode) > Cloacimonadales (SeqCode) > Candidatus Stygibacter > Candidatus Stygibacter australis. The sequence continues at coordinate 15,023 of JAVCDJ010000051.1, read as the reverse complement.
GGAACGATATTGCAAGGATCCAGTCAAGTCCTCTGTCCTGGTGATGGTGGCAGAAAAAGCTGATAATAGAACCACATTTATGAAGCTCATTAATCAGCAGGGTACACTTGTGGAGTGTAAGAAACCATATAACAGCACGAACCTGTTGCGCTGGCTTGATAATGAACTTAGAATCAGAACGATCAAAATGGATTCTAAATCAAGGAATTTTTTAGTAAATAATATTGAGCTCAGCTATCAAGCAGCAGAGCAGGAGCTCGAAAAACTATACCTTTTCACACATGGCAAAAATGTATATACCCTGGAAGACGTTGAAACCACTCTGGGTGCGTACAGAGAGAATAATATATATGATCTGCAGCGTGCACTGGGAGCCAAGGATATCAAACAAAGCCAGAAAGTGCTGCAAAATATGATAGCTTCAGAGGAAGCTAATAATATTGGAGTGATGCTTACATCAATGCTTGCCAGATACTATATGACCCTCTGGAAAGTGCATATATATCGACAAAACAACTATTCTAATCGGGAAATAGTCGATAATCATCTTACAGAAGTATTTCATTCCTTTAGAGAGGAATACATGAAAGCTGCTGATAATTATTCGTCTGGACAGATCAAAGAGATATTCTCTTACCTGCTGCAGGCGGATACTGACCTTAAATCTATCAATATGAATGAAACTACGCTGTTTTTATTGATATACAAAATATGCAGGATATAATGGATAATAAATTTAAAAGTGGCTTTGTCACAATTATTGGCAAGCCTAATGTGGGTAAATCTACCCTTATGAACCGTCTTCTGGGTGAAAAACTTTCTATTGTGAGTCCTAAACCTCAAACTACCAGACATCAGATCAAAGGTATCTTGAATGGGGAAGACCTTCAGATCATTTTTCTGGATACACCTGGTTTTCTTGAACCACGTTATGAACTTCATAACAGAATGATGGATTATATAAAAATCGCTCTGAAAGATGCCGACCTTATTCTATTTATAACTGATGCCAATCATTTTCCAACTGATTATGATCAGCAGATGCTCAAATTAATAGGTAATATTAAAATCCCCAAACTGGCTTTACTCAATAAAATTGATCTGGTGGAACCAGAAACAATTGAACCACTGCTGGTGGAGTTACGTAAAGAAGATTTTGACAAAGTGATCCCTATCTCGCTGTTGGTGGAAAAGGATATTGCACCTTTTTTAGATACTATCACAACTTATTTGCCATATAATCCACCTTATTATGGTCCGGAAGAACTGAGTGATCTTCCATTGCGTTTCTTTGCCCAGGAGATCATCCGAGAACAGATTTTCCTTAATTTTCGTGATGAGATCCCTTACAGCTCTACAGTTATGGTAGAAAATTATCAGGACTTTCCTAATAAAGTGGAAATCGATGCAAATATCTGGTTGGAAAGGAAATCTCAGAAGATTATCCTGATTGGCAAAGGTGGTGAGAAAATCAAATCTTTGAGAATGAATGCAGAGAGAGAGATTTACAAAATAACAGGGAAAAGAGCAAAACTTACGCTCTGGATAAAAATAAAACCTAACTGGCGTAAAAAGAAAAACGCTCTCAAAGAGTTCGGTTATCAATAGTTTTAAGGCAATTTCCTGGTCTCTTTCATCATAAGTATCTGAAATGTATAATGGTTTCTAAATAAGCAATTTTTCTCAGGGAAATTGCTTGAAAATAAAGAACGGTTTATAAATCAAATCCAGCACAAAATACTTGACATGAAAATCTGCCTCAAATTAATGGCAAAACTTTGGAGGATTAGCTCTAACTGGTAAGACAGCGGTCTTGAAAACCGCCGGGCTTTGCCCATGGGGGTTCGAGTCCCTCATCCTCCGCCAATGATCTTTAGATTGCATGTGGAGAGGTGACCGAGCTGGCTGAAGGTGCGCGCCTGCTAAGCGTGTGTGGGGGTTAAACTTCACCGAGGGTTCGAATCCCTCCCTCTCCGCCAGCATTTTTTTTATAGATTTTTTGGGGCGTCGGCAAGTGGCAAGCCACATGGTTTTGGTCCATGCATTCAGGGGTTCGAATCCTCTCGCCCCAGCCATTTTTTATGTGAATGGGCTGTAGTATAATGGTAGTACGGCGGATTCTGGTTCCGTATGTGGGGGTTCAACTCCTCCCAGCCCAGCCAATAATAAAAGCCTTTTCCGGTTTACTGGAAAAGGCTTTTTATATTTCTATCAGTAATATTATTCTTTGATCTCTCCTGCTTTCACCAGTGCTATTTTAGTGATTATAGGTCCAAATAGCATGATGATAAAAGTAGTTGCTGTCATTACTCCGATCACCTGGTCTGCTTCATGATGGTAATTTAATTTCTCCAGCGACTTAGCAGCAGAAAGAGCTAGTCCGATAGCCACACCAGCCTGAGACAGTAGAGTGAATCCTAAATATTTTCTGGTCATTATAGGCGCTTTGGAGATTAAAGATCCGGTATATGCACCACCCCATTTACCAAGGGATCTGCTGATAATGTAGATTATTATAAGCAAGCTATAGTCATAGATAAGATTAAAATTCAGACGAGTACCAATTAAGAGAAAAAAGAGCAGATATATAGGCGGTGTCCAGTTTCCTAAGGCAGAGAAAACTTTGCGAGCATTTACTGCATTTCGGTTAACCAGGACAATACCAGCAGCCATATTTAACAGAATTGGTGAAATATTGTAACTTTCTGCTATTCCACAATTGAGCAATATCATACCAAGAGAAAAAAGCAGGATGGATACTCGATCATGAATCAATCTTGCACCAAAAGAGAAAATAAAGCCAATCGCAATGCCAGCACCAATAGCAATGGCAACTTCAAGACCGGCTTCACCAAGTGCCTTGGATACAGAAACATCTGCTGATGAACCACCCAGAAAGATCAATGCCAAAGGTATTGAAATAGAATAGATCACAAGAGCATAGATGTCATCAAGTCCCATTACTGCGAAGAGAGTGGTTGTTAAATTACCTTTTGCCCGATATTGTCTAATAACATCTGTAGTACCTGCCGGTGCTGTAGCAGCCGCCAGGGCTCCATAGATCAATCCCATAGGTAAACTATGTAACACTAGTGCTGTTACTGCTGCTACTGCCAGAAAAGCTGCTGAGGCTTCAAACAACACGATGACCACAATGCTTTTACCAAGCTTTTTTAGTTCCGAAAAACGTAGTTCTCCTCCAACTCCAAATCCAATAAATGATAGTGTGAGTACATTGATAATATTAAGGTGCTGGATTTGATCCAGATTGATCAAGTTAAGGATAGCAGGTCCTAATATAGCTCCAGCAAGGATATAACCCACTATCAATGGAGATTTAGTCAGATTTATCCCCTGAGATAGTAGATAGGCAGCAATGATAGATAAACCACTAAAAAGCATTAAAAAGGTTGTGTCCACTAATCATCTCCCCTGTATAAATGATCTACAGGTACGAGAGCTATTTCAGCCAGACTTCTACCTATTAGATCAACACCGGCAGTATGTAATTCTTCCAGGGCAAAATCTATCTGAGCCTTGCTGGCTAACCCCATGATCAATTTACTGAAACCATGTCCTCTCAGAGATTTCTGAAATCCGGCAAAGATTGGCATATCCATAGTTAGCTTATCACTAAGATTTTCTCCAGAGAGAACTAAAGTATTTTCAATGCCAGCTTCAACTAATGCCATCATTACAACATCCAGATATTTTTCTTCTAATAAATGCAATATCATATACATGTTTTTGCTCCTACCTTGTGCCTTTGATGATTTCGTATATTTCACCAGGACTTTCTGCTGACATTATCTTATTTTTAAGATCATCATTTTTCACGCGTAAAACCAATCGTGAAAGCAATTTGATATAATCTCTATCCTGACTATCTGAAGCTCCGATCATAAAGATAAGTTGAACGGGCTGATCATCAATAGATTCATACTTTACACCAACTTTGCTTCGACCCACAGCCATCACGAAATCCAATATACTACGATCTCTTGCATGAGGAACCGCAATTCCATACCCAATGCCAGTACTCATAAGTTTTTCTCGAGCTTTTATTGCTTTACTGAACTTTTTCGCATCGGTGATCTTATCGCTATGAATGATAACCTCAAGCAATTCTTCCAATGCAGATGCTTTGCTTGCTGATTGCAGGTCAATAATAAAATCTGGTCGCAAAATCTCAGAAATCTGAATAATTTTATCCATATAAACCTCCATAATATTACTTTATTCAAACACTTATAGTCCACCCCTTTATTAATCACTGATTAGTCAAGTATAATAGTTGGGATGCCATAAGGAAAATTAGTCTCGATAAAAATGCAAACGGGTAATTCAACAAAATTACCCGTTGCATTAAATTTTCTGCTATCTATCTGTTTGAAATTTCAGTTGTGAAGCTCCAGACGGGACTTGTTGAGGTCAGTTCTCCATCATGAGCTGTGATCTTCCAGTAATATGTTGTGTTGAATTCCAAAATTCCCAATTCCAGGTTTTCATCTGTAATACCCAGAGCAACAACATCTTCCTCTGATAGGTTAGGAACTGTTCCCAGGTACACTTTGTACATCAGATCATCTCCATCAGGATCACTGCAGCTCCAGCGCAGCATGGCATACACACTTTCATCTGTAGCTCCATCTGCAGGCCAGGGCATATTAGGTGGATCAGGTGGATTATTTGGGGCTCCAGTTGTAAAATGCCAGATGGGACTAAGTGTATTACTATATGCATCATAAGCATCAACTCGCCAGTAATAAGTAGTGGAAGGATCAAATTCCTCTGGAATATATGATAAATCTGTTAACCCCTGTTCAACAAGTGGAGGATCACTTTCTGTACCCAGATATATATCATAGCTGATCGCATCACCTTCAAAATCATCACATTCCCAAGTTAATTCTGCATGGGTTGATACATCAGTATCACCATCTTCGGGTGAAGGCTCACTGGGTACATCAGGAGGATAATTCCCGTATCCTGTTTCGAAACTCCACACTGGACCTTCAGTTGTCAAGTCAGTGCTTATGGCAATTATCTTCCAATAGTAAACTGTATGGTTCAAAAGTCCATTAACCTGATACTGCAAAGCATCAATATTTTCAGCAAATAATTGAGGGTTATCGTTAGTATCCAGATAAAGATCGAAGCTGATTGCATTACCATTAATATCATAACTGTACCACCGTAATAGCGGATTCAGAGAAATATTTACAGCAGCATTTGCAGGTATAGGACTGGAAGGAATAGTGGGTGGCAAGTCTTCAGCAATAGTAGTGAATTCCCATCTTTGTCCCATTGTTGTTTCAGAGCCGTCACTGGCGCGTACTTTCCAAAAGTATTCCTGAGAATATTCCAAGGTGTCTGGCTGGAAATGAGTATCTGCAATTTCACTTGCTATTACTGGGAGACTTGTAGTGTTTTTTCCCATATAAACCGTATAAGTAAGGTCGTCACCATCCGGATCAATGCAACTCCAGTGCAATTCAGGCGTAATACTAATACTGGCTGCTCCGCTTGCCGGATTGGGCGTTTGAGGAGCATTAGGAACTGTATTAACCTCAGTAGTTTCATTGTCACAGCCCACAAAAGTAATTGTAAATAAAAAGACAAATATTAACAAAACATGTTTCATATATCCCCCATTTCATAGTCTATTATTCTCAAATTAAGCCCTTTATTGATATTTCTTTTTACCAATAACTGTCAAGAAAATTAACAATCGGAGTATTTATTAGATAAATAGAAAGAGAGCAATAATTTTAAAAAAATTGCTCTCTTAATATTTTATCATTCAAATTATGGATTAAATGCCTCGGTTGTAAAACTCCAGGTATCACTGGTAGCAGTCATTTCTCCATCATGAGCGGTTATTTTCCAGTAATATGTAGTACTGTAATTCAAGGTTCCCAGCTCCCAATTCTCATCAGTGATCCCAAGGGCAATTACATTAGATTCGTCCAGATTTGGGGTAATACCAAAATAAACTTTGTACATTAGATCATCGCCGTCAGGATCATTGCAGGTCCAGCGCAGCATGGCAAAAATACTTTCACCAACTGATCCATCTGCAGGCCAGGGCATATAAGGGGCATTGGGGGGATTATTTGGATCTCCGGTAGTTATCTCCCAGATCGGTCCATGGGAATAATTATTTCCATCCCAGGCATCAATACGCCAGTAATATGTTGTTAAAGGTTCCAGAGATTCGGGATAATAAGTCATAGAACCGTAACCTAACTCCATTAGCGGAGGATTGGTATCTGTCCCGAGGTAAATATCATATACTAAATCATCATCTTCTATATCTGAGCAATTCCATGATAAGCGAGAATTTGTTGATACATCAGTAGATCCAGAGTGAGGATACGGAGTGTGAGGGATTTCCGGGGGATAATTATAATATCGTGTTTCAAAGCTCCAGGTTGGTCCTTCTGTGGTCATACCAGCACTTTTGGCAATCACTTTCCAGTAATATATGGTATGATAATCAAGGTTATGAACCTGATATTGCATCTGGGTCAGGTTTGCTGCAAAAACCTCTGGATTTTCATCCTCACTGAGGCAAAAATCAAATGTGACATTATCTCCATTAATATCATAACTGTACCAGCGGAAAAGTTGATCAATTTCCAAGTCAATTATGCTATCAGCTGGAACCGGGTTATCTGGTATTGTTGGTGGCATGTTTTCTTCCACGGTATTAAATCGCCACTGTGCTCCAGAAGTGGTTTCCTTTCCATCATTAGCTCTCACTTTCCAGTAATAACGCTGTGAATAGTCCAGAGTATCTAAAGTAAAATAAGTTTCACTTATACCACTGGCAACAACTTCCAAAGCTTCTGTTCTGCCTAGATAAACAGTATATGTGAGAGCATCACCATCTTGATCATCACAACTCCAGCTTAACTCGGTTACATTACCTACGCTGGTAGCTCCATCTGCAGGATTGGGAAATTGAGGGACATCAGGTGCAGAATTTCCATCTGTGTTACCGTTATCGCAACCGCTAAAAATTAAAGCCGTCATTATTACAATCAGAAATAGCAGAAATTTTCTCATAAATTCTCCTAATTATATTTTCTTTATGAAAATCAATTAAGCATTATTTATGCCAAATTTATCCAATTCGCAATTTTTTATCGAAATATTCTCTATACTGCTACTTGATTATCCTCGTATAAAGCTTTTTACCGCATTTTGAGCCAAATACGCCTATTCCACCAATGATACCTCCTGCTGTATATCCGTCACTTTTATACAAATACTTTAGATAGTTACTGTCAATAGAATAGACGCTTGCTTCTGTTTTGCCATAAAATAGTAAACTCGATTGATAGCTGTTAAAATTCACCATGAAATTATCCGGCTGATACATATAATAGCCCAGATTACGTCTGGGATACTGATGTACGTCTCCCATATATTCCTGATTATCTACAGGAAAATCATTGTCTTCAGGTGGATATGTGTATTCCGCATTCCAGTATTCCTCAAGACAGTAAAATTCTGTAAGAAGATTAAATTCCTGATTATCCAGAGTTCCAATTTGAATGGGATGATTTGAATTTACTTCTTCAAGGATTAACTCAGGCCACTGACCATCATCAGGATAATCACTCCAGGCAGGGATGTCGCTTACAATGCTATCACCAAATACAGATATCTGGTTGGGCACAATTGTCTCCCCTGATAATTGGATATTTTCACTTAAACTTGCTTCAATTCTATATTCTAATCCTGTTTTTATCAATAATTCCTCATTTAGATCTATATAACCACCAGCTGCAGCATCCCACACCAGGATCACACTTTGTCTGATCTGACTATCTGCTAATTCCATAAGCACGATTTCTGCATCAGTTACTGATAGTGTGGTATCCATTAAGCTGCTGATTCCCATGGTTTTCCCTAATAATATAGTATGGTCTGTATCAACATAATATCCTGCTTCCAGAATGCCGCAAAGGTAGTAACTTAGTTCACTATATCTTCTGGGTGCTGTATTATCGCTACAGGCGATCAGTAAAAAGATGCTTATCAAAGCCAGGATAATAAAATTCTTCATAATTCCTCCTACCAGGATATATTAACGCCCAGAAAGGGCATTCTGCCAAACATATATGTATCACGATATTTCAGTGCTATTTCTGAATTATCAGTTTCTGGATACCAGTCTCGGGTCCACACATTATTTCTATCTAAAGCATTTATCATCATAAAGTATGGTTCGATACTCCATTGATCAAATTCCCATTTGAATTTCAGGCTCAAATCTAATCTGGAATAATCGGGTAGCCGTTCATTATCTAGATAGCCTTCTACAAATTGATAGCCAAATTCATCTTCATATATACCCTCTGGTGTCTGCTGAGGTTGACCCGTTCCAAAGGTGTAAACCACACCGAGAGTTACTTCACTGCCCAGGATAAACTGACCCGTTTCTCGAGTGAGATAGTAATTTTCCAGTAATTTCAGGTTATGGGTTCTATCATGTGTGGGATAAAAGAATTCTGATTCACCTGTATCTGGATTAATGTTCATCCCATCTATCTGGATGCGTGTCTGACTGTATGAATAACTGATAAATCCTTCCATTCCGTACCATTGGGAAGCCATTAGCAATTCACCACCCCAGCTATAACCATCTCCCACATTATATGCATCAGATAAATAATAACCATCATTCCATTCATAAAATACATCTTCATTAATAGCTACTTGATTACGCAGGTCTTTATAATATCCTTCTACCTGCAAGGACAGATTTCCGCTGAACCGCTTTTGCCAACCCAGCACATAATGATCTGCTTCCCCTGGTTCCACACTTTTATCAATTGGCATCCACAAAGTCATTGGCCAGTCAGTTCGATTGGCAGTGGTCAAGTACTGATAGTATCTGCCATAGCTAAAGAAAGCACTACTATTGGCAGGCAGTCTTCTCCGAAGCGAGAATCGTGGTGACAGCCTATAGAAATCCACTATATCCTTATCAGGATGATATTCACTTGTCGCCTCGCACCAGGTGAATCGTAATCCGGGTTGTATTGTCCAATTGTCATTTAATTCCCAACTGTCTTGAACATAACCGCTAGCCTGGTAAGAAGGTACTTCCAGCCAGGGGTAATGACTGGTGTTGATATCAAGATCTGTTGCTGCACCAAACGTGATATTCAGATATTTACCTTCAAAGCCAAATTCCATTTTGTGAGATGCATTTGCCTGTAAATGAAAATTGCCCTTTATGGTGACATCATTTATCTGGTTCTCCTGCGTGACGGAAGCATCACTGTCGAAACTCTGCTTTAGATCGAAGTGAAACCTGCTGTTGGATAGATTAAAATTACCATACATCGTGGAATTGAAGATATGACGCCATTGACCGGTATAGGTATTATTGCCCCAAACCATATCAGTTGCTTCACCTTCATTAGAATAGAAGTTGTCCTCTCCAAAATAAGTACTGAAAAATACTTTGTCATACTTTCCCGCATCCCAGTTTATCTTTAGGTGTCCATCATAAAATCCCATATCAGGGACATCCAGGGGAAATACATCATACATTGTTCTGCGAAAAGATGCCATAATGGAACCCTTCTCACCAAGTAATGACCAGGGACCCTGCACCGTAGCTGCAGCGCTCATCATACTAAGTCGAAATATTCCTTCCATTTCCTGCCGGTTACCATCTTTATTACGAATATCAAGTACCGAAGACAACCGGTCTCCATATTTACTGGGAAATCCGGCTTTATATAGATTCACACTCGCGATGGCATCCGTATTAAATGTGCTGTAGATACCACCCAAATGAGATGGATTATAGACGTCAGTGTCATCAAGGAGTATCTGGTTCTGATCCGGTGTACCACCCCGCACATATAAACCGTTTGATTGTTCATTTAGGCTGGAAACTCCCGGCAGTATCTGAATAGCTTTGATCACATCCGCATCGGCTGCCTGCGGCAGGTCTGCTATCAGATCACCTTTCAATTCCAGCTTACCTGACATTATTTCCTGGCTTTCAGCGTCAAAGTCTATCCTCTGCCGTGTAACAGCACCACTTACGCCAGTGCCTGCTACCTGAATAGCTTCACGTTCCAGCTTAAAATTAAGATACTGATCATCAAGTTCATCTGCTATCACGATCTGACTCTCTTTCACCCTGTAGCCCATGCAGACCACTTTTACCAGATATTCACCGGCAACCACATCGGTTATTGTGAATATACCGTCCAGATTTGTCTGCGAACCGCGCTCGATTTCCGGTAGCAGCACATTTGCATACGTGATCCGCTCTCCATTAGCAGCAGATACAATATAACCACTCACAGTCGCTGCACTCAGTCCCAGCCCCAATACCATCAATACTGTAAAAACCACTGTTTTTTTCATAAAAACACTCCTATTAATTAACATTGTTTATTATTAAGCCCCAAAAATATACTTATTCCAGACCTTTTTCTTCATTCATTTTTGCCAGCTTTGCTGCCAGTATCTGTTGCGTGCCACCCCCGTAAAAAGAAAACATTTCCTCTGCTACTATTTTTACCTTCTCCAAACTATAGTCATTAACTACTACTTCTATCAATGAATCTGCCACACTTTGAGATATTAGATAAATAGTTCTCTTATTGACTTTCAGTTCACCACTGCCCATTACCACCCATACTTCCTGCAATGACTGCCAGTATATCTCACCATACCAGCGGATAAGTTCTTCCTTAAAACCTTCCAGACTCGACCCGCCTGCACCAGTTAATAAAAGCTTTAGATCCTCACGATATTTCATGATAAAGCCATATACTGAAATTACCATTGCTTCATGTTCATCACTTTCTGCCTTACTCCCTTTGGGTATTTTCTCATGATGGTGATGCAAACCCAGCTTCATCATCTCTATATTACCGATTATTGGAGCTAATAATTCTCGAAATAATTCATCTTTACTCTCAAAGTAGCGATAAATATTACCTACAGTCATACCTGCTTCTCCGGCAATTGTCCGTAAGCTTGCCTTGCGGAAACCATTTTCCAGGAATTCACGTCGCGCCTGCCTGAGTATTTCTAATCTTACATCATCTTTTAATACCTGCATATTAATATCTCCAATAAACGGTGTTCACTATTAATAATGTGATTGCTGATGTCAATAATCTTCTTTACTGATATAATCCTGATCAATAAATAAAACGCAATATGTAGAGTAAACGTAATAATATTATAAGATATAAGAATAAATATCAAGATTATCCGATACTGTGAATTAGTACACTTGTAACCCACAGGGAACCCACTCTGGGGGTACAGGGAAGATAAAGCAAACAGGAAAAGTAGATAAATACCTGTAATTAAGGTATTTACAAGGGAATGTGGCAAAAACCTGTGAAATAGGCAAAAATGGAACGCCTGGAGAACAATATATCAAGTAATAAAATAGATCAATAATATTTGAACTGATGCATTGTAAACCACAGGAAATATACTTCAAGCAGGAAAATTAACTATTTCATCGGCGGAATTTTAGCCGTCCGTTTCTCTTTGCCATTTTATAACCTTAGTAGATATTCACTATCGGGCCAAAGAAATCAGGATAAGTTTTCAGATCAAGAATCTCTTTCGATAATTTCTCATCTTCAATTATACAAATGCAATTTAGCTTTCAGAATTTTCTAGCCTCCTTAATTTTTATTTTTTACAAGCAAAACATAAAAGATATTCTTAGTATTTAGTTCATTGAATTTGCTAATTGTAATGTATAATTCGAGTTATAAATTTCCGATGTTTCCCGGTTGTTATAAGCTACACACCAAAAAAACAGCCCTTCCTTCTGGAAGGTCTGGGTATGAGTTACTGGTTACTTCATCAGGTTTAAAAAAGAAGAATTCCAGACCTAATACAACATTAAATTCTGTCTGTTCATTATCAGGTTGAACGACAGATACATCAGAATCATATTCTCCAAAGCCCCTAAGATAGTTTAGTCCAAAATCCAGATAGACATTTTCCACTAGCGGATGTAATAACCAACTTCCAATTTTATGTACAGATCCGAGATGGCACAGATTTTATTGCTTCTATTCCGCTTGCCTGCGGGTGCACTTCATAGCGGCAGCTAAATCTGAAATGAAGAAATCAAAGAGAAATAAATTTACACAAAAAAAAACTTGACTAGCAAATACTCCAAGAGGTATTATAAAATTCTAAATACTGAGGGGGAAAATATTATGAATAAGTTAAAATTTGTCATTCTTTTTATAATCCTGGGGATTCTTGCAAGTTGTGCTGTTAATAAACAAAAATACACTATATTAACACCAGCGGAATTTGAAAAGGAAATCACAAAGTATAAAAATACTGATAATCAATGGTCGATATATAAACGTTATATTTTAGTACCAGAGCTAGAGAAAATAAATATGGATAGTCCAAGCAGCGGAAAAGACGGCAGTTTATTAGCAGAGACATTTATGTTGTTGAGGAAGAATAAATTAGAAGAACTAAAAATATTGATTGATAATTCAGATGATACTAATGAATTAGAATTATGTTGGGGTCTTTATTATTTTTACATAGAGGATTATTCACAAGCCCTGGAATATTTAAATAAATCAAAAAGCACTTCATCATATAAATACTTAAATCTATTACTAATAGCCGATGCGACCCTTGAGAGGGATAACATTGCATATAACAAGGGTTTTCGGCTTTACCAGAAAGTACTTGATGCCACTGATAACGAAGCTGAAAAAGATGTAATTAGAATAAGAGCAAAGTTGCTGCGATATGGAGGATAAAATGAAACCATTAGTAAGATACAGTGTATTTTTAGTATTCGCGATTTTCCTGATTGGATGTTCTCCTGCCGTAGAACTTACTAAAGACCTGCAGAACACTAAATGTAGGATGACATATTTGCATGATAAGCCAGTCAACAAACAAAAGAAGGACATTTCTGTGTTCATAGACAGCGTTAATTATAATATAGAAAATCCAATTGAAAATACTTTGGTTGAAAAAAAGCGGGGGATCGTAATCCCTTTTATATTTATTAATTATTGGAATTACAAATATGAATGTACCTTGGGAAATAGAAATATTGAGGAGGAGATACCAGATTTTATGAGGACTTCCCTGATGACCGAGGCTATGCGAACCGGTACATTTTTGGTATCTATGAATCCATCTGAAGAACCAGATACCGAAGCAGAATATAATTTGAATATCAGCCTGAATGCTTATAAAGCCAGCGGTCCTTATTATTATGCTGGGTTTTTCTATTGGTATGTTTCACCCGCTGGATATGGCTTTGGTTATTATCATAAACATAAAGTGAAGCCTGCAGCAGTGACAACGATAGTATCAATGAAGCTGCAAAGAGATGGAGAAACTCTTTTGGAAAAGGAATACTCACTAAATAGAGCATCAGAAATAATTCCACAATTTGATCGTAATTTAAAGATACTATTGGCTAACAATTATATTAGAAGTATGACAGAAGCGTTTGCGATCAACATCAAAGATATCTCAGAAGCAATTGTAGAAGACTTGAATGATTATTTTAATGAAAATGAGGTGGAAAGGGATTACGTGCCTGAAAGCCTTGTGGATAGTTTGTTAATTCAGGTAGAACTAATGGAAGCTAAGACTCATTATGAAGTTTTATTAGAAAAAAAAGAAGAAATTGATAATTTTCTCAAAGATGATGAATCTCAAAATCAAGACAAAGATCCTTTGGTAATGTTTTTTGTAATCTGTAATAAAAATGTTTTAGAATATATTGAAGGCAAGATAGTAGGTGTAGAAGATTCTGTAATAGAAATTGAAAGTGACACAACCCTATATTTGGTCAATAAGTCATTAATTTTTTCTGTCATAGATTATAGGGATAAGGATATAACAGAAAAGATTAAAAGTTTTAAAAAATATGTATCATATAAAAAGAAAGATGAATATTCTGAAGTAATTTTAATTAATGAGTAAAATCGGACACTGAAAGTATTCAATAATCAATCTACGGCAGGAATTACAAAAATCTGTAGTTAATTGAACACTGCCAGGTTCTGATCAATCGAGATTCAAATAAACAGGCTTTCCGCAGAAATTATTGTCTAACCACTAATTTCTGCGGAGAACCATTAATTTAACATAATACTTTCAACACAATGAAATCAACATAGCACTACCATAGAATGAAATGTACCTTGTTGGTTTAGTAACAATTAAGGCACAAAAACACCCATTAGTAGCTTATTTCTGTAAATGTATGTCACTATTTGAACGTGCAATAGAATTTGATATCAGATTTACTATTGATATCGCCACATTTTCGGAGAACTTTAACTGTGCAAATTCTATATCGGGATAACCTGCAATAAGTTCAAATACAAGGTTACTCGCTGAGCCTGATAACACACTTATGCTTAGATCCCCTGGTGAAAGTTATGCTATCTGGATAAGCAAAGTGATTACAAAGAATATCAGTCTATTGCTACTAGCCTTGATGATCACTTAAATCTATAACTTATTCCAGCGTAAAGTTTCTTTCCAGATTGCCAGCTTGTAAATTCCACAGGCAAGATGTTTTCATTCAAACCATAATCACTGCTGTCATATACGGTTGCCCATCTGTATGACGAACTACCTAAGGCATATCCGAGGCCATAACCTGCAAGACAGCCTAAGATCAAGGCAGGATAATTTATCACGTATTCAGTGGTGTAGTATCCAGGTTCTTCTTCAATTGTCGCAATACCAACAATTGTCCCCACAATGAATTCACCGACCAATCCCATTGTAAATCCGTTATGTCCATTAGTTATTTGCAGCTTATAAATATCAGAAGTATTGATTTCCTTTGCTTTACCTCCATAGGTTGTTCCCTTAAAAGCTTTCTTCACATTAGATAACTTATTATAAATAAATAAGTTAAAATCGCATAAAACATCTTGACTACCTCCTAACTGACAATAAATTGTCATAAAGTTTTACAGGACAATAGATTAAAAGGAGTC
>JAVCDJ010000050.1 GCA_030765845.1 Candidatus Stygibacter australis | reverse complement strand
AGTTGAATTAATAAGTTTTAGGCTTTTGAGATTAAAGTGATCATTGAAATGAAGGTTCAGATGTGACATTAGAATGCGGGTGATTTGTGTGGCAGCTGAGGAAGATATTGAGATTTCATGCAGCTTGTTACCAATTGATGGCAGGATCTTTAATAATTCCCTTTCTTCGGTTGTCAGAGTTTCAATCATTAGCGGGAAAGTGTCATTTTCACATTGGGAACATATAAATCCCTGCTTTTGGAAGTGATAGCCGTTAAATAGGGATGTTTCTCTACCGCAGGAAACGCAGTGCATGAGGTCAAGAGTGATGCCATTTAGTTCAAATAACCTCAGCAGCAGTCGCCAGAAAAGGGCAATTGAGTTATTATCAAATTTTTGAGAATAGCTAAGGTAGTTTTTGAGTAGGGTAAAATAAGTAGTGGTTTCCTGGGCAGGGATGATCATCTGATCAAAGAGCTCAGCTCCAGCCTGAAGCACGGCAGTAGTATGAAAGTTGGGATTTTCATAGGTTTTTTGGAGTTCACAGGTTTTCAGGATATGCCATTCAGAGTCTTTTTTTCTATGAGTAGAGAATTCCAGTTCTGCCAGTATCTGCAATAAACCGAAGTTAGGATTTTTTGGTTGTCTTACACCTTTTGCCAGTAATGTGATCTTGCCATCCTGTGGAGTGAGAATATTGCAGATAATACTTGTTTCGCGATAGATGACTTTTTTTAGAATAATACCTTGATAAAGATTATCCGGTTGATAGTTCACGAGGAAACTCTTCCGTAGTATTTATCCTATGCAAAAGCCAGCCAATAAAAATAATAGCAGCAATACTGAAAATCAGCAGACTGAACGGAATCTCGCCGGTTTTCATGATATTCGCCATGAAGGGGATTTGATCACCCCATTTTGATAATGCTACTGTAGAGGAATTATGCAGGGCATGAGCCAGCATAGTGATAAAAATACTTTTTGTTTTTATCAGTAGATAACCCAGCCAGATACCCATCAGGGCAGTAGGAAGCAGGCGGAAGAAGTCAAGATGGAAAAGTCCAAAGAGCATGCCAGAAATTAAAATAGCTTTCCAGTTACCAGATTTTTCAAAACCTCTGATCACATATCCGCGGAAAAGCATCTCTTCACAGATAGCTGGTAAAAGAGCAATTATAAAGATAGTTTGCCAGAGGGGCAGTTCATGCAATTGCATGATTTTCTGCATGCTTTCCAGGTATGATTCTGGAATAGGGTAGAGGTAATTTACTATTTGCATGGAATAGGCTGAGATAAAAAATCCCGGGATTGCAGCAGCAGCAGCTAGTAAGAAGTTCAGAGGATTAGTTCCTTGCAGCCGGGCAGCTTTTTTGATATTAGTTCGCGAAAGTTTGTAGATCAAAAGCACTGGCAGAAGTACAAGGAGTACTTCAGTTTTTATCAAGCCGGAAAACAGGTCTTTGGTTTGCCAGGGTGTTCCCAGATAATAAAAGAGCAGCAGAACCAGGAAAAAAACACCAATGACAAACTGAGTTGAGAAAATATCACCCTTTTGTTTGCCCCAGAATTTCAGGCTTTTTTCTTCAGCGGTTCTAAAGAGCACATTTTCTTTTTTAAAGAGATAGATGCTGATCATCACACTCACACCAGCCAGAACCAGGGTGGAGATGATCACAGTAAGATAATGACCAACATTCAGATCACCCAGAAGTAATTCTTTCAACAGGAGTGAGAAATTAATGATAGGGATCAGAGCGTAGCCGTAATTCAGTTCAAATCCGGGGAAAGCACTGATCATGGAAAACATCATACCAATCAATAGAAGAGGTGTCTGGTAAGATGAGCATTCTTTGACATTTCGTGACCAGGTGGAGAGGGATAGCTGGATGGCAGCAAATAATACTGCCAGGGGAACCATAGCGACAAAGATAAGCATGAAGCTCACAATAGGCATTTGAACCTGGCTCATATCCATGTCTGCCATTCCAAGAATGTGCCGGGTAGAAATATACATACTGAAAAGGTTCATAAATACCGTGATAAAGGAAAAAGAGATTATTGTGAGGAATTTTCCTGCCACCAGTTCCAATCGGCTGGCAGCACTCACTAATATCGTCTCCAGAGTTCCTCTATCCTTTTCACCTGCCACCAGATCAGATGCCACAACTGCACCGCTGGAAATGGTCAATATGATCAGCATATAAGCCAGAAATTTACCTAACAGAGCTCCCAGTATCTTTTGCGGTGGGGCAATATTTATAGGTTCCATCTCAATTGCTTGCAGTATTTCGGTTGAAATATCCAGATCATTTAATCTGCGGCTAACTATCTCCCATTTAGTATGTTCAGCGATATCCCTGATCTTTGAATATGCTTTCTGACTTTTTTCATCAGTATTATTAAAATATGCTTCAATTTGCAGCCTTTCATATCCACCGCTGATAGTATCCCGTAGCGAAAGGAAGGCTTGTATATCATTATTTTCAACAAGTTCTTTGAACTGATTGTTCCAACCCTGTTTATCGGTCTTTATCACTTTAAAACTTTCTTCAGTATTTAATTTTGATATCAGTTCATTAGAATCCTGAGAATTTACCTGGTCATATATATAGATGATCTTCTCTGCTTCCTGGAGTTTTGTATCCTGCCTGGTAGCAATCGTGGCAACAAAAATGCTGATGAAGGGATAGAGGACAATTGGCAGTATTATCGATGTGATAATAGTTCGTCGATCCCTAAAGAGATCAAGCATCTCTTTTCTAAAAATAACCAGTATCTTAGTCCAGTTCATTTTCTTCAATTACCTTTGGAGCATCGCAACGAGAGACATAATCAATAAATATATCGTCCAGGTCAGCTTTGTCAGTATCTTCTTTCATTTCTTCCCAGGTGCCTTCTTTAAGCAATCTACCCCGGTGTATCATGACGATCCTGTCAGCAATTCTTTCTGCTTCCCGCATAATATGCGTGGAAAATAATACGCATTTTCCTTCAGTCTTACAGGAATGAATAAAATTGATTATGTTCTTGGCGGTGAGAATATCCAATCCCGCAGTGGCTTCATCAAATATCATCACCGGAGGATCATGGACAATCGAACGGGCTATGGAAACCTTCTGCCGCATTCCCGTAGATAAACTGTCTATTTTTTTATCAAGAAAATCATGCATATCCAGCATTTCATTGATCAATTCAATGCGTTCCTTGATTCGGGATGTTTTCATATCATATAATTTGCCAAAATAGGTAATGAGTTCACGAGCAGTAAGTCTTCGATATAAGCCGGTATCACCAGAGAGAAAGCCTAATCTTCTACGAATTTCCTGAGGTGATTTCAGAAGGTCATACCCACACACGGAAGCTCTGCCTGATGTGGGCTGCAATACTGTGGAAAGCATACGCATTGTAGTAGTTTTCCCTGCTCCATTCACACCTAATAATACTACTATCTCACCAGCATTTGCCGAAAAAGATAAATTATCTACTGCCTTAAGATTATCACCCTCTTTTTGGGGAAATTCCTTAGTTAATTCATCAACTGTAATCAAATTTATCCTCTTTAATCGTTAAAATATATTGCTGTTATGGGATTGATCCTGCTGGCTTTGAAGGCTGGATAAGCTCCACTCACTATACCTATTAATATTGAAAATCCAAATCCAAGAGCGATTCCCTGCCAGGGTAATTCAAATTGCTGGTTTAAGGCATTAGAGATTATCATAATAACAGTTTTGGAAATCAGGGTACCGATGGAAGCAGCAATCACTGCCAGGATTATTGATTCAGAGAGAAAAAGGAAAAATACATCAAATTCTGTGGCTCCAATACTTTTACGGATGCCAATCTCTTTCATCCGCTCACTGATTGAGATAAGCAGAGTACTGAATAAACCAATTCCTCCCACGATCAGCGATATGGAAGCGATTGTGGATAGCGTAATATTGAGCTTTTTCATCATATCTTTAAGCTCATCGGTGATCTTGAACATAAATGCACCTACATCATTGAACTGGAAATCATGAGACATGTTATGCTGTATCAGCATTGTCTGGCGGATAGCATTTTTCATGATCGGGAAATCATGATCACCATACGCCTGGAAATAAATGTAACTTATTGCCCCATTGGAAGAAAGATATCTAGCTGCAGTAGATAGCGGAATATAAACAGCATTTAGATCTCGCTCTCGTTCCCAACGATTAAAATTCATTCCAGCAGTGTAATTCAGTTGATCTTCTCCCAGAACTCCAATAATCCTATATCGCATATTTCCAGCTTTCAGGTATTGACCAAGTGCTCCATCAGGAAAATTCTTTCTGGCAAAATTATATCCCAGAATACATACTTTTAAAGCATCTGAATCTTCCATCCGGTTAAATAATCTTCCTTCAGCAATTTCATAGCTTTTTGAATGAAAGAAGTCATTGTTGGTGGCATTTACCCGAACCCAATCTGATTTATGACCTTGAAACCCAGGTGCACGTTCCCAGCGCTCGATCATGCCGTAAGTATATTTGGTTTCCACTTGATGTGAAAGTATTTCATAATCATCAAAAGAAAGAGGTTTTTTAGAGCGGTTGATATACATAAAGCGTCTGTGACGACTGGAAACAGTGGAAGTGGAATTACCTTCTTCACCAGGATATAAAAGCAATGAATTATTCCAGCCGAGTTGTTCCATGTTTTTCATTACCATACTTTTGATACCATTCACGGCGGAGAACATAGTAATCACTGCAAATACGCCAATCACAATACCAAGCAATGTGAGAGCACTTCTCATCTTGTGTTCAAATATATTACGCAGACTGCTGGATATATTTTCGCTTATATGCATCAGGATTTCCTGGATTTCTTTTTACCTGTATCTCCTGCTGCAGCAATTATCTCTTTGCAATCATCATAGCTGAGATTTTCCGGTTCATAATCGGCTGGTATCTTGATATTTTTACGTCCATAAGAAATATAAGGACCCCATCTACCTTTAAGAACTCTCAGCTTTTCATCTTCAGCGAATTCTTTAATGATCCGATTCTTCTTTTCTTCTTCCTGTTCTTCTATCAGTTTCAAAGCAGAATCAAGATCTACATCATTCAGATTTGTCTTTTTATCCAGAGAGTAGTTATTTTTACCTAATTTGATATAGGGTCCATATCTGCCATTAGCTAATAATACTTGTTCTCCCTGATGTTCTCCCAGCAGGCGTGGAAACTGGAATAGCTTCAAAGCGTCCTGCAATGTGATCTTATCAATGCTTGAATTCTTTGGTAAACTGGCGAAGCGTGGTTTTTCTTCATCATCCTTATCGCCTATCTGGATCATAGGTCCGTATCTGCCTAATCTCGCAACTACTTTGCGACCAGATTCAGGATCTACACCCAGCAATGTCTCACCACTGAATTTCTCAGATTCCTTGCCAGTAACTTCAACCTGCTTATGGAATGATATATAAAAGCGGTCAATCATATCTTTCCATTCCAGATCACCTTCAGCTATTTTATCAAATTCTTCTACAACTGAAGCCGTGAAATTATAATCCATGATATCTATAAAGTACTTGATCAAAAAATCGTTAACTATTATGCCAATATCAGTGGGAAAGAGCTTTCCCTTTTGTACTCCATATTTCTCGCTTTTCAGCTTTTCACTCACATTGCCCTTAGCGAGTTCCAATACACAGATTTTCCTCGTTAATGCCGGCTTATTCAGCTTTTCAACATATTTACGTTTTTGGATTGTAGATATGATAGGAGCATAAGTGGAGGGTCTGCCGATACCTAATTCTTCCAGTTTTCGCACCAGCATAGCTTCATTATATCTCACTGGAGATTGGGTATATTTCTGGGTAGCTATCATTACAATCAAATCAAGAAATTCACCTTGTTTAATCGGGGGAATGGTTTGAACATCTTCTTTACTGCTTCCATTTGTGTCATAAACCTTCAAAAACCCTGGGAATATTATCACTTCTGCTTTTGCAATAAGATTTTCTTCACGAGTGGAAATATCTATCGTTACTGTGGTTCTTTCCAGCACAGCATCACTCATTTGACTTGCCATAGTCCTCTTCCAGATCAGCTTGTACAATTTCTGTTGATCATTAGTGCCTTCTACTTCACGGTTACTGACATAAGTAGGTCGAATAGCTTCATGTGCTTCCTGAGCTCCCTTGCTCTTTGTTTTGTACATTCTCCGCTTATAATAGCGACTGCCAAAGTCAGCGATAATCTCTTTCTTGATTGTACCCAAAGCCAGTTCACTCAATGTTACTGAATCTGTTCTCATATAAGTTATCAATCCAGATTCATATAACTGCTGGGCAACCAGCATAGTTTTTGCAACAGTAAATCCCAACTTTCTGCTGGCATCCTGTTGAAGGGTGGAAGTTGTAAATGGGGGAGGAGGGACTCTCTTTCCTGGTTTTGTCTCAATATTATTAACTTGATATTTTGCTGGAATACAGTCAGTTAAAAATTTCTCTGCCGTGTCCTTTTCACCAAGATTCTCTGAACCTTCCGCTTTTAATACACTTTCACCAACCTGGAAATCTGCATTTACTTTAAAATATTCTTCTTCCTGAAAGTTTTTGATCTCATTTTCTCTATCAACAACCAATCTTGTTGCCACAGATTGAACTCTGCCGGCACTTAATTTTGGCATTACTTTTCGCCACAATAAAGGTGATAATTCAAAACCTACAAGCCTGTCCAGGATTCTACGAGCCTGCTGTGCATCCACAAGGTTCTGATCAATTTTGCGGGGATTTGCGATTGCCTCAAGGATAGCTTGTTTGGTTATTTCATGAAATACAATTCGGTTAACTTTTTTCTCATCCAGATGCAAAGCCTTCAAAAGATGCCAGGATATGGCTTCACCTTCGCGGTCTTCGTCAGTTGCCAGCCAGACAGTTTCTGCTTTATCTGACAATTCCCGTAATTCTTTCACTATTTTCTTCTTATCTGAACTCGTTTCATAAGCTGGCTCATAATTA
>JAVCDJ010000049.1 GCA_030765845.1 Candidatus Stygibacter australis | reverse complement strand
CCAGTGAATGATTCATCCTCATTTACCACTTTGAGGCTATCATTAAAACCATGGCTTTTGCCAAAAACAACTATGTCTTCCAGTTTGATCAGATCGTCATTCCGCTGAGCAAAAATATTCAGCGAGCACAGGAGGGTAATTGCCAGGAGAATAAGTTGAGTTATCTTCATGATCTATTTCCCTTTCAGCAGGTTTTCCAGTTCATTAGCCTGTTCAGGATCAAGGTCGTCCCGGATATTTCCCAGCAGATTTTCAGCATCCTGCTTTTTATCCAGCTTAAGATACGCACGAAAGGCAAGTACTTCTGACTGATGTCTGATATCTGTAAGGTAGGGGAAAAGATGGCGTACTCTTAATAATTCAGGGATTGCTTCCTGATATTTCTGTTGCTGATACAAACTGAATCCGCTCAGGTATTGAGCAGATGCTTTGATTTCTTCAGTGCTGCTTTCTTTAAGTCCGGCAATGATCGGAGCAGCTTCAGCAATTTTCTGCTGGTTCAAGAGCCAGCGGCAGTTTTCCAATTGTGCCTTTTCGAGGTCGATTCCACTTAACAAATCTATATATAAAGGATAATCCTGCTCAAATTCTGATCTGTCATACTTTGCTTCTATCTGCAGAAGGCGCAGGATAAATTCTGGTTTCTTTAATTTCTCAGCAGCATATTGCAGTTTACGGACAGTAGTTTCTATCCTGCCCTGCACCAGGGTAATATCTGCCCATTCATATTGCAATTGAGGGTCTTTATAAACAATGAAGAGCCGAGCATAAAAGTCATCTGCTGCATCCCACATTTCCATATTTTTATAGCTTCTCGCCTTCAGATATTCTAAATCCTTCATGGGATAGATATATGTTCTTTTCATCCTATCAACCAGGTCACTTACCTGCTGATATTCATGAATAGCAAAGAGATGTTTTGCTTTGCATTCATCAACAAGGAAGCGGAAGTTTACAGGAATATCTTCATTATTCAGATAATCATTTATCTCATCGAGGAAGTTTTCTCCTGCCTGCTCAGTTGACCATTTCCAGCCATCCAGGATATTTTGATGCAGGTCTGGATCAGTAACTTTGGTTATCAGGCTTCTATACTGTTTCCGTGCAGCATCAAATTGACCCAGGTTATAGAGGCAATCACCGATACCTAACATAGCCGAAAGTGCGTTAGAACTTTCAGGAAAGTTTTTTACAAATATTCTATACTGCTTCAAGGCAGAATCATACTGCTGGGCACTGAATAAAGCAGTTGCTGACTGGAAAGTGTAAGATGCTGGATTATCAGTTCTGATAGAAAGCTGATTATAAATATCACTTGCTTTATCATATTCACCTTTTTGATAATATGTCCAGGCTTCCTTTGCCATGATGTTCTCTTTTTTTGTGTTGTCAATTTCCAGATCTTCTTGCCTCTGGTAGGACTTCAAAGCATTACTATATTCCTTTTGGGCAAAATATATATCTCCCAGAAGTACCTGCTTCTGGATCATATATTGGGAGCTATCGTCAACGTTGTTCAATGCTGCAGATGCCTTGCTGTAATTCTTATTTTGCTGCCAGCTCTGGGCAATGCGCAGCCAGACAAGATTATGATCAGCTCTTTGATTAAGAGCTATCGTGTAATGTTTCCGGGAGATCTCAAAATTTTTATTTAACAGAGCTATTTCACCAAGATAAAAATTACTCATACCCTGTTTATCACTATTCTCAAAATTATATACAACAAGTTCAAACTGCTCCTGGGCATTTGACATTTCGCTTTTATTAAAATAACACAAACCTTTCCTGAAGTATGCTTCATCAGCAAATTGCCCATTGGGATATTTTTCCAGATATGCAGAAAAATCAGTGAGAGCCGTCTCATGATTTCCAGATAAATATTCTGCCTCTGCTTTTATATACCAGGCTTTTTCCTGATATACAGATGTCAAACCTGATGCGAGGCTTTTTTGCAGGTTTTCAGCAGCATAATTATATTTGTTCAGCAGGAATTGAGTAATACCAAGCTGATATAAGGTTTCTGCAATGAAGACATTATCTGGATATTCTCCGATGAATTGCTTGAGCAGACTCTCTTTTTGAGTTGGATTCTCAGCTAAATCTGCCAGATAGAATTGACTGTTTGCAATAAGCTCTTCATTATCAGAATTCTTCAGATTTTGTAAAATAGCCTTGGCTTCAATAGTATTCTTGAGCTTTATCTGGCATAAAGCGAAGTAATATCTTGCCTGGTCAGAAGTCAGAACAGCCAGATGCTCAGCAGCTTGAGAGTAATTTCCCAGCTCAAATTCTGCGATGCCTAAAAGCATTTGATATTGGGAGTAATATTCAGAAGTAGAATTGATACTGTCATATCCTATATTCAGCACTTTCTCATATTCATTTCTTTTGATATTTTCATTATGAAAAAGCACAAGTGCATAATTAAGATTTTCATTTCCAGCATACTTTTCTAAAGATGTAAGGATAAGTTCTTCCGCCTTTACCAATTCCTTCTCCGATAGATAGAGCTGAATAAGTTTTAGTCTCACGCTCATTCTGTCTTCAATGCTCATTGCCCTGAGCAGATTTTCTTCAGCTTTCTCAAAATCTCCGGTTTCTATCATGGAAGCACCCAGAAAATAATAGAAGCGGCTGATCTGTTCATTTTGTGGATAACTGGTTATTAATTGAGTGAATACTTTGATTGCTTCACTATAGTTTTGCAGATAATAATATGATTGACCAAGACCAGAAAGGATATCAGAATAGGGCATGGTAGCTGGAGGTGTTTTACTGAGTTCTCCAAAAATCTCATTTGCCTGTTGATAATTCTTTTGTTCCAGGTAAATATCTGCCAGAAGATAACTGGCTTCCGGACGGTATTCACTTTGTGGATATTCTGCCAAATATTTTACCAGCTCCTGCTGAGCAAGAGAGTAATTGCCATCTTCATAAAGTCCCACTGCAAACATCAGATCATCATTTGCTGATGCTGTCAAAATTAAGCTAATCATAATAAGTACGGTTAGTGTAATGAATTTTATTTTCATCTTTTCTTCTCCAAATTTTATCAAATACTTTTACAGTTTGGCATCTTTTACATCTGCCAGAGGAAGGGAAATATAAAAGGTTGTTCCCTTACCATTATCATTTGCTGCTGCCCAGATCTTACCTCCATGAAGTGCAACTATTTTCTGAGCTGTGGCAAGTCCTAAGCCCAGACCAGAGGAATTAAATTCCGATATACCCGATCTGTGACTATAAATATCATTTACTTCATAAAACTCCT
>JAVCDJ010000048.1 GCA_030765845.1 Candidatus Stygibacter australis | reverse complement strand
TAAAGGTATGGTTTTTGTGAAGGGTGGGTCATTCCAGATGGGCAGCAATGATGGTTATAGTAATCAGAAGCCGGTTCACAGTGTTACTTTGAGTGATTTTTATATTGGGAAATATGAGGTTACTCAAGGTGAATATGAAGCTTTGATGGAGAAGAATCCTTCCAAATTTAAGGAATCAGGTAAAGATGCTCCTGTAGAGAAGATTAACTGGTTTAATGCAGTGGAATTTTGCAATAAACTGAGTGATAAAGAAGGTCTTGAACGCTGCTATACAGTTTCAGGATGGAGTGTAACATATGATTTTAATGTCAATGGCTACAGGTTGCCTACAGAAGCGGAATGGGAGTATGCAAGAAGGGGAGGTAATAAAAGTAATGGCTATATATATGCCGGCAGTAATGATATTGACAGAGTGGCGTGGTATAGTGATAATTCGGGAGGTAAAACGCATAGAGTTGGTGATAAACTGGCTAATGAGCTTGGTATCTATGATATGAGTGGCAATGTTCGCGAGTGGTGTAATGATAGGTATGGCGATTATAATAGTAATTCACAGGCAAACCCGCATGGACCAAATTCGGGTGAAGACACAGTGTGTCGGGGTGGTAGCTTTAGCGAAGATGCTAAAGGTTGTCTTGCATCTCATCGCCACAAGGATGGCCGTGGCTTCAACCGCACCGACCTTGGCTTCCGCCTTGCCCGTAGTTCAAAATAGGATCAGGATTTACGGGGAGTATAATTGAAAATTGAAAATGAAAAATTGAAAATTCAATGTAATGGAAGTATTATAAGCAACGAATAGCCTTCGCAAGCTTACGGCTCATCAAGACAAAACGAACTATTTATATTTTCTTACATTTTTTCGCGTACTTTTAGCGGATTTCGCGGTTTATAAATTTTATCTTGCAGAAAAATGTCTGGATTTAATATTCGAACAAATTTGAGAATGTGTATTTTGGGGGGGTAGATGACAAGTGGTAAATATTTAGTTTTTATTTTGTTAATAGGGCTTTCAATTAGTATTTTGGCAGGTCAGGAATTAAATCAGCTTTCTATTGTGGGTAAGGCAACACTGGCTACTGGTGAGATAGTGCCTGGTGATAAACTGGATGCTAATAAAAATCAGGCAGCTCTGGTTTCTTTTATTACTGATCTGGAAGTAGATATGGATTTTCGTCCCTGGAACGGGGCTGTGGGTAAGATCACTAATCCGGCAATGGGTAGATGGAATGTGTATGTGTCACCAGGAGAAAGGGCTATTGATGTGCATGCTGAAGGTTTTGAGCCTTTGAAAGTAGTGCTGGCTTCCTTTGGGATAAACAGCATAAAATCCGGTGATGTTTACCATCTGAAAATTACTGGTGATATGAAAACGCAGGAAGTTCCCGTTATGATTAACTGTAACCAGTCTGGAGCAAAGGTGATCGTGGATTGTGAAGAAGTGGGCAGCACAATCAATAAAATGCTGGCAACTAAGTTAAATCCAGGTGAACGAAAAATACGTATAGAAAAAGAAGGATTTGCCAGTCAGGAAATCAGTGAGGATGTGTCACTTACTAATTATTCTTTTCATTTTGATCTGGTGCTAGCGATGCCGGCAGTTGTGAAAATAACTTCTGATCCTGAGGGAGCGACAGTTACTATTGACGGTAATATGAAACTGGGTGTAACTCCGCTGGAAAGCTTCTATGATGCTGGTACTTATGCTATTCGGATAGAAAAAGAGAACTATGAAACTATTAATGAGCAGATCACGATATCTGAACCAAAAACGGAGAAACAATATAAGCTGACTGATATCAGGGCAACCCTGACAGTGAAAACTCATCCTAATGCGACTATCAATTTTGAAGGTGAGAGTTATAAAGGTGGAGTTTCCAATCAGAAAGTAGCACCTCAAGTATTAGAAATTGAGGTAACGATGCCCAAAGCGGAAACTATAAAGCGCGTAATTGCCCTGAAACCTAAAGCGGAAGAGATAATTGAGATGTATCCGGAAGTGCAGACTGGTGTGATCCAAGTGATGTGCATTCCCACAGATGCAAAGATAGAGCTTACGGGAGATGCCGGAGAGCATTTTAATTCAACTGGCAGGAAGACTTTTACTGATGTTCCAGTCGGGAAATATAAACTGATAGTAAGTGCTGATGGCTACAAAACTCACAAAGAGGAATTTCGTTTGACTGCAGATGAAACTATACAAAAGCAAGTTACTTTAGAAGAGGGGAGTGATGTCCCTGAAGGTATGGTTTTTGTGGAGGGAGGCACTTTCCAGATGGGTAGTGCAAGTGGTGATGATGATGAAAAACCGGTGCATAGTGTGACTTTGAGGGATTTTTATATTGGTAAATATGAGGTAACTCAGGGTGAATATGAATCTGTGATGGGCAAAAATCCATCCGAGTTTAAGCAATCAGGAAAAGATGCTCCTGTTGAGCTGGTTAGCTGGAATGATGCTGTGGAATATTGCAATAAACTGAGTGATAATGAAGGTCTGCAGATGTGTTATTCTAGCAAATTATTTGGGTTTAATAAGTGTGATTTTAATGCAAATGGCTATAGGCTGCCTTCGGAAGCTGAGTGGGAATATGCAGCGGAGGGTGGTAATAAAAGCAAGGGCTATAAATATGCTGGAAGTAATGATATTGGTAGTGTAGCCTGTTATGATTATAATTCAGGCAGTAAAACTCATCCTATAGGTGGTAAGCAGGCTAATGAGCTTGGGATTCATGATATGAGTGGCAATGTTTGGGAATGGTGCTGGGATCAGTATGGAGATTACAGCAGCGGTTCGCAGAATAATCCGAGGGGCTCATCAGCGGGCTCTTACCGTGTGGGTCGGGGTGGTAGCTGGAACTACAATGCCAGTAGCTGCCGGACTGCTAATCGTCGCAGCTACTTTCCTGGCTTCAGCTACTTCAACCTCGGCTTCCGCTTAGTCCGCAGTTCAAAATAGGATTAGGATTAAGGAAATTGTCTGAATCAGGATTTATGGGATTGAAGATATTTACATGATTTTTTGTGAGTAGTAATATTGAGCGAAGATAGGATTTAGGTATAGCTACTGATTCTTAACTTAATAGCTTGTCTGGGAAAATAAATGGCTTGCGGAAAAATGTCTGGATTTAATATTCGAACAAAATTGAGAATGTTTATTTTGGGGGATGGATGATAAGTAATAAATATTTAGTTTTTATTTTGTTAATAGGGCTTTCAATCAGTATTTTGTCAGGTCAGGAATTAAATCAGCTTTCTATTGTGGGTAAGGCAACCCGGGCAACTGGTGAGATTGTGCCTGGTGATAAACTGGATGCTAATAAAAATCAGGCAGCTCTGATTTCTTTTATTACTGATCTGGATGTTGATATGGATTTTCGTCCCTGGAACGGGGCTGTGGGTAAGATCACTAATCCGGCAATGGGTAGATGGAATGTTTATGTATCACCTGGTGAACGTGCTATTGATGTGCATGCTGAGGGTTTTGAACCTTTGAAAGTGGTGCTGTCTTCTTTTGGGATAAATAGTGTAAAATCCGGGGATGTGTTTCATCTGAAGATAACAGGAAATAAATCTATTACAATATCAATTATTGCTGATCCCAATGGCGCAGAGAAGTGGCTGGATGGTGAATTGCTGGGTACAGAAGATACATATACAATCAGCAAGGGCGAGCATCTGCTGGAAGTGAAGAAGAGCGGGTATATGGATTATACAAAGACCATTACAGTAGAAGAGGAGCAGGTGCTTTTCAGGGATATAGTATTAAATGAAATAGAGCCAGTAATGATCACGATGAAATCAGTGCCCGATGGAGCTGATATCAATATTAATAATGTAAATGAGGGCATAACCAACAAGCAGTTATTTAAATTTCCGGGGAAATATAATTTACGACTGTCAAAGGATAAATATGACCAGATTGAAGAGGAAATCACTGTAATCCAGGAGGGTGATAACGTTTTCGATTATACTTTGGTAAGTAATACTTCAGTACTTACTATTAACACGATACCGTCTGATTGTGCTATCCTGATCAATAATCAGGAATTAAGTGGAAAGAGCAAAGAAGTTTCTGCCGGGATGTATAAAGTGGAAGTGAAGAAAGAAGGATATTATGCTGAAACCCGCACAGTGACAGTGATCAAGGGAAAAGATAAAACAGAGAGCTTTGAATTGAGTCAGAAATTCGGTAAACTTCAATTTGTAGTGGAGCCGATGGAAGCAAATGTTACTTTATCTAAAGGTAATAATACTGTGCAAAACTGGAAAGGTTCCAAATATCTGCGCGAACTGGCAATTGGTAAATATGCAATTTCTGCAAATTGCAAGGGCTATCAGAACCAGACTAAGCAAATTGAGATAGATGTGGATGCTACTACAGAGGTGAGCATTTCTTTGCAGCCAGAGACAGCATACAATAATACATCTTCCAGAACCGGCAAGAGTTTGGTAGGAATGGTTTTTGTGGAAGGCGGTACTTTCCAGATGGGGTCAAATGATGGAGAAAGTGATGAAAAACCGGTACACCGCGTGACAGTGAGTAATTTTTATATTGGCAGATATGAAGTAACTCAGGAGCTGTATGAATCTGTGATGGGAAAGAACCCTGCTAAGTTCAAGGAATCTGGCAAAGATGCTCCAGTTGAGCAGGTTAGCTGGTATGATGCTGTGGAATATTGTAATAAACTTAGTGATAAAGAAGGACTTGATCGCTGTTATAGTAGTTCTGGGACTAATATTAAGTGTGATTTCAATGCTAATGGCTACCGGTTGCCAACAGGGGCTGAATGGGAGTATGCTGCTCTGGGCGGTAATAAAAGCAAGGGCTATAAGTATGCTGGGGGTAATGACCTTAAACAAGTAGCCTGGTATTCTGATACTTCAGGAAGTAAAACTCATAGTGCTGGGGGAAAGCAGGCTAATAAGCTTGGGATTTATGATATGAGTGGAAATGTTTGGGAATGGTGCTGGGACTGGTATGGAGATTACGACAGCAGTAAGCAGAATAATCCGAGGGGATCGTCATTGGGTTCTGACCGTGTGAATCGGGGTGGTAGCTGGAACAGCTATGCCAGAGGCTGCCGCATAGCTTATCGCAGTTACTTCAGTCCTGGCTACAGCCGCAGCCGCATTGGCTTCCGCGTAGCCAGCAGTTCAAAATAGATCAGGATAAAGGAAATTGTCTGAATCAGGATTTATGGGATACAGATATTTTCAGGATTATTTGAGAGAGGGGAAAGAATAATTGAAAATGTAAAATGTAATCAACCATAGGCTGACAAGAATGTAAAATTAAATATAAGGCAAGAGCTGGCACGATCGCATATAACGAGTAATACTGGTTGTCAGAAGTTTTGTCCGAAGTACCTTTACAACTCCTGCTTAGTGGGGTAACTATTTTTTACTTGCAGAATAATGTTGATAAATAGAATATCGGATTAGTGATTATAAATTCGGGAGATATTATGGATAAAGAGCAAATACTGGGTAATGTTAAAGCTGAGATATGCCGTATTTTTCCCTCTGCAAAAGTGATACTATATGGTTCACGGATTAGAGGTGATAATACAGAATATTCGGATTGGGATTTTTTGATTTTACTGGAAGAGAGAATAAGCGATATAGAAAAAACAGAATTGATAGACAAATTGTATGATCTTGAACTAAAGATTGATCAGGTATTTAGTCCAATTATCCATAATATTGTTGAATGGGAAGGATTAGAGGAAACACCTTTTTACCAGCATGTCTTGCGGGAAGGCAAAGCTATATGAGCAGCAGAGATTTGATTACTTACAGGCTTAAGCGAGCAAAAGATACAATCCTTGAAGCTGAGAAGATGGCTGAAATGGAGCATTGGAATACCTGCATTAATCGCCTTTATTATGCCTGCTTCTATGCTGTGAATGCACTGCTCGCTGCAAATGAATTATTTAGTACAAAGCATAGTGGAGTGATGGGTCTTTTTAATTTGCACTTTATTAAAACTGGGATTATAGTAAAAAGCTCTGGGAGATTATTTAAGAAATTGTTTATATATCGTCAGCAAGGTGACTATGAGGATTTTTTTACAATGGATGGGACGGATATCTTGCCGTTAATTACTCAAACTAAGGAATTCGTGAGCAATATTGAGATGATATTACAGTTGTAATCTGTTCATCGCTGGGCTGGGTGAGGAAAGAATAATAGCAAATGTAAAATTAAATGTAATGTAAGATTTTAGCCACCATCCTTCGCATAAAGCTACGGCACGGCAGGCGGATTGCACGGATAAACACGGATAATGTAAGAATATTGTTTAGTGAACAGGGATCAGTGACTGGACACGACTGATGTTTCATAACTCCGTCTACTGTGTCCATATAAAGAGAATGCAATGTAAAAAAAAACTAAGTCAGGACTTTTGAACGGTACTCCGGATAAGAGTTCTGGACAGCTTGGACTGAAATTATGGTTATTACCTGCTGCCACACTTCCAGAGTACTGTTAGTGTTGCATGGGTAACTTAGATTTATGAATGAGAATTATTAAGGAGGGCATATATATGAGTAAGGCAATTAATGCGATAATAATGATTTTATTGTTAGGTGGAATATTGTATTGTGACAGTTATATCCAGGTGATAGCAGAGCCAGGGATCAGGGTCTTTCTGGATAGTGCATTTAAGGGAGAAACTAATTCTGCAGAAGAAGGCTTGATCATTGATAGCGTGTCAGCAGGAAGCCATAAGATAAAATTTGTGAGAACAGGATTTATTGAGCAGGAAGAAGAAATCAGTATTAAGTCTGGGGAAGTGTTTTCTTATACTGTGAAACCATTTATTCCAAAATTAAAGATAACTCAATCAGGAGAAGGTCAGGGCAATAATATTGTCCAGAAGTCAGGAACCCTTAAAATTCAATCTATTCCAGTAGCTATAAATATAGAAATAATCAGGTTGGGTATTGATGATGCCAAGGAAAAAGATGAGTGGCTGGCAGAATCTGTGCCTATAGGAAAATACAAGGCAATATTTACTAGGAATAATGATAATCTTGATTTTCAGGTAGAAATCAGTGAGAATAAAACTACACATTTAATGGTTAATATGTTTTCTAAAAAAGTAGAAATATTAAAGGAAAAAACGCGACATCCTTCCTCTGCAATTTTAGATAGAATATCTAAAGGTATGGTTTTTGTGAAGGGTGGGTCATTCCAGATGGGCAGCAATGATGGTTATAGTAATCAGAAGCCGGTTCACAGTGTTACTTTGAGTGATTTTTATATTGGGAAATATGAGGTTACTCAGGGTGAATAT
>JAVCDJ010000047.1 GCA_030765845.1 Candidatus Stygibacter australis | reverse complement strand
TTCTTCCATCATGTGATACATTATCTCTGATACTCTCAAGTTATCTTCGATAGGTAATTTATTAAGCATAGAACAAATTGAATTATGAATTATTTTTCTATCTTCAGGTTTGATTTTGTTATATATAGATTTTCTAAACACAGAATGACTCAAATTCCATTGTTTGTTAGAGCCTTCTTCTCTTAAATATGATTGGAACCAGCAACGAATATTTTCAAACTTATCAGTTTTCCAATTATCATTTAATAGTTTTTTCAAATCACTTTCTCGTAACCCATTTCTACTGCAAGAAATATAATTAAATAAACCTTTTGTGATTCCTTCCCCAAAATATTGTGCAGCTCTTTCAATTAAATATAAAAAAAGTCTTCCTGGGTCATTTGGGAATTCATTTATAATTTTGATCACATAGTCATCAAAAACAGAATTAAATTCTCCCCCCTCATCTTCAGAATATATCTTCAAAAATTCTTCGCTACCTATAGTTAATAAGTAATCAAATACCAAATTAATCCACAGTGGATTAGCCGCTGCTAAATGATTATTCTCTTTCTTACTTACAATAGTGGATATCACTGCTGGGGATATAGACTTATTGTGTTGAAAAGAGAGATTTTCCAGAATTGTTTTAATCTCCTTAACATTTAAATCTTCAATTTCTTTTTTATATATTGAATCTTTATGATATTCAATAAGATCATTTTCAGTACCTGACAACGTTGTACAAAATAACCGAACATTGTTTGTATTCTCAGGATTCAGCCACGATAAGCATTTTGCAATATCACTATTTTCAAAGTTTTCAAAAGCATCAATCATTAAAATTACCCTATTTTTTTTCGATACTTCAAAAAGCAAATTATCAAATATTTTTCGTATTTTATCAAAATTAGAAAAATTCTTGTTTTGAAGCACATTTGTTCTTTCAAGAAAAGAATCACTTTTTGAAAGACAATACTCCTCTATGTAATCCAATTCTAAAACATTGCTTAATTGTTTATTCCATTTATGTAGTAACTCAATGATACTTACAGATCGAGGAGAAATACCTGCAGAATGAGCAAGAACAATGAAATTTTCTTTATTTTCATTTTCCTGCAAATCCCTGTAAATTTGCGAAAAGATGGCACTTTTACCTGAACCGCTTTCTCCTTTCAACATATAAATCCATTGATTACTATCGATATTAAAAAAGAGTTGTTGTATATCTTTTAGTAAATCAACTCTTCCTGAAAAATATTTTGTTTTACTTTGTCCTTCCAAATCTTCCAAAGTTGTTATTGTCGATTCGTGAGAATGATCTTCTATAAACGCATCAAGTAAATATTCTTCTTCATTATATTTATCTTTAAACGGCGTCTTCCACTTTACACCTGCTTGAGCTTTGCATTCCCTCATGATATCTTCAAAAACATATCTTCCAAATTGCTCTAAATTTATAACCTGCTGCTTATCTTTATCCCAATCAACAGAATAATTCTTTACATAATCGTCTAGCACTTTGCTGCCTAATCCTCCTGCACTAATCAATTTTACAAAATGATTTTTAATATTTTCTTTTAGTTCCCTTAGTGCTTTATTTTTAGTCACATTTAACCCTTTACCTTTCAAATCAAAGTATAATTTTTGTTTACGAATAATATTTTCTGGGGAGTAAAGTGAATTTCTAAAATAAAATAAACTTCGCTTAAGTTGCCCTTCTCTTTTTAAAACTCCATAAAATATTTCCAAGGCAGTTATACTACTTCCAGAAGCAATACTAATTTTTCCTCCTGTCGCACTGCTCATAATACTGGAATCTGGAACAGTTCCATAACGGTCTCCCAATAAACCAATAAAAAAAGGGTGACATTCATCGATTTGTTTTAAGCATCCTTCAAGTACTTTGAGCTCATGTATAGTTTCATCGGTTTCATTAACATCTAAACCCCAACGCAAATCTATTATGGATAATCTAATTCTTCTCTTTCGCAATTCATACCTAACTCTTGGAAATACGAAATTAACAAGATAATCTCTCTCTGCCTGCATATCTGAAAACGTGCTACTAATAAATATTGAAAATGTCTCCCAGGTTTTGTTATTCATAACTTATCCTCCACCTATATGCATTATAATTTATTATTAATATAGGTATATAATTTATCAAAACCCATTTGCAGGTGATCCATTGAAAATTTAATATTTTCTCGAGTTTGTAAATCTTCAAATAATGTTTTAATTCTCATTTATTACTCCTACACTTTCTCATAAGTAGCTTCAAATATCTCCTTTTTCACAATCCAGAGGTCAGCGGGGAATTCTATGTCTTTATCATCATAATTTTTGACCAAATAATCTCCAGCATTACCTTTGAATGTGCCCCATGTAGAATGCTTGATGGAGAATTTGTGATCAATTTGAGCAGCCATCACTCCACTGGCATCTGGTTTTGAAGTGAACTTTTGCCAGCCTTTAGAGTCTATTTCATCTGTAGAATCATATTTCTTGAATAGTGAACCTTCTTTTTGGGGCCATTGATCACCAGTAGGTCCTTTGCAGAGATAATCTCCAACATGACATGCAATCTTGCCTTCCAAAGTATTAACAGTTATATCTTCTTTGAGTTGTTTTGCCCAAAGTGGTTTAGTTTTCTTGAAATGCTTCCATGATTTAAGTTCATTGATATTTTCAAGCAATTGTCGGTTAGTTTCAATCATAATTTATCCTTTATATATAAATCTACTTTTTTCAAATTATCTTCAATATTGCAAATAGCATCCACATCTTTTAAAATCTCACCAATAAGAAGCTCTTCAAATGGTATCATGTCATGATGCAGTTTTCTGTCATCATTTCGTAATTTTTTACTAACAGCTTTATCCCAGCCATTATCAATTTTTACTTCGTGCCAGCCATCGTGTTCAGTTTCCGCTAATTCATATATAATACCAAAAGTTTTTTTAACTTTAGTAAGAATATCCAATACAGGATCATTTAACTTCTTTTTTATTAGAATTTTAGCAATATCATCAAATATTGCATTTCTTATACATATCTGAATCTGTTTTTTATTTTTTCCTTTGCAATAAGGATAGTCTTTCTTGAGAATTTGGAGATGATTGCGTAGCATATAGTTGATAAATATATCCGATTTATTGGGATATGTTTTAACATAACTATTTTTCTCTTTCTTATATACAATATCAACTAATTTCTCATATAAATAGTCCTTAAATTCTTTGATATCAATACCCTTAAATTTCGGAAATTTCTTCATGAGTTTTTGATTGAAATTGAACCCTTTTTGCTCATCAGCATCTTCAGTAATATCACATCCTGCAACTTCTATAAGGGCAGGAATACGCTTAGCGGCTTCAATGTTATCGGTTTTTGAATGAGAAGGTAAATGATTGTATTCTTTGTGATAACTGCTTTCAATATTGGAGAATTTACTCCAATTTCCATGAATTTCGGGAGCAATTGAATAAGTTATGAATAAATAATTACAATCCTTGTTCATTATATTGATAAAGTCATCGTAATCCACTACCATTTCCAGAACACTACGGGTTGGCAGACTTGATCTTTGAACTCTTTCAGTTTTGGATGATTTAGTATAAGAAAGAATATGCATCAAAGAGCGAGCACCATGCTTATAAGTCTTAGTTTTAATTAAGGCATTTATTATCCCATAATCCATTTTCAAAATACCTTTTTTATCACATTTATTTTTAAATGCATTTCTTATATACAGGGCTCTCCTTATTGGATAAAAGATATCGTTTTTATCTTTAACCAGATTCCCAGACTTATCCTTGCATGGATTACCAAATTGATCAAGAAGAACTAATTGATTGGGTCCTTTTACATTAAGGTATCCATTAAGCCGGCTGATAAAATCAGGTCCTTTTTTCAAAATAAAATCTCTTCTCCTTTTGACATTGTTTTCATACTTTATTAATGTCTTTTCAGCACATTCATCGCTATTGGAAACCGTATGATCTGTAGCCTTTTCTATAGGTTCATCATCGTTAGATATTTTGTTACAGTCATTTGAGGTCACTGGTTCATCTGGATCCATAACTCCAAATTTCTCATAAGAATAACTGGTTGCACCAGCAAAAATAAAGATACATGTTCCGATCGGATGAGTTAGCTGCCCTTCCTGAAATGCTCCATCCTGCATCGGTGCCAAAAGGTATTGCAGCCAGCGGTATTCCTGAGAATCAAATTCATCCCAGAAAACTACTGGAGTTTTACCTTTCAAGATTTCATCTCTGACCTGGTGAAATGCACCTTCCAATTCATGAACATCCACAAATTGAGATAGGTTAAATTCTATGAAGCTGGTCTTTTCACGTGATTTAGCAATATTTTTTACTGCAAATGATTTCCCTGAACCTGGTCCACCAAATACACCAATTGAAAGAGGTTTCTTGGAACTTCCATTTAATAGATAATCATCAATTAAATTCATTATGTTTCTTAAAGCTTCGATTTCCCAACGGTCATAAGTTACGAAATCTTTGATCTTGAGAACCGGAGTATTTGCCAGTTCACCCTCACCAAGAAGCGCATAGCGACAACCGGTATCAAATAAAGCTTTGGGTTTGTAGTCTTTACTTTTTTTCCAGTAATAATTACCTTCTAATATTGTCCATTGAGACCTGTTATAACAATTGCAGAAAATATTATCTGTATCAGGAATTGGCACAAAAGCAGAAGCAAAAGTTACTGATGGTTCTATCATCTCCTTGCAAAGTTGTTCTATCGGAAAACCTGCCTGAGATTCGTTAGAACCATGTCCAATTAGCTCATATAATTTAATTGTTGATAAACTTCTACTTATTATTTCCTCCAAATTTAGATCCTCTAATTTTTTATCGTTTAATATCCCATAAGCAATACTTGAAGTAAATACATCATTTATTCCAATTACAGTTCCCATAATATTGTTTACTTTACTCCATTCACCTTCAAGATGCTCTGGGTCAAAAATCAGTCTGCACTTCCAAATTAGGTCATTTTTCATCTGTATATATAGAGCGCCCTCGGAATGAAAATTGATTACTAAATATTTGCAATTCAGTAAATTATGTATTCTATTACTTTCTTTCTTAAGTT
This sequence comes from Candidatus Stygibacter australis, assembly GCA_030765845.1. Classification (NCBI taxonomy): domain Bacteria; kingdom Pseudomonadati; phylum Candidatus Cloacimonadota; class Cloacimonadia (SeqCode); order Cloacimonadales (SeqCode); genus Candidatus Stygibacter; species Candidatus Stygibacter australis. The sequence continues at coordinate 20,964 of JAVCDJ010000047.1, read as the reverse complement.
CTTTAACAAGATCAAGTGCTGTCTGTTCCCAGGATATTCCTTTCGAGATAAGAACATCTTCCTTCCTGATCTCATCAATAGATGTTACTATCGTAAGTCTATCCTTATATGTCTCAGTTAGTGTCTTAAATAGTTTTCCTTTGCTTAGAGGATATGATGCTTTTAAAATAATCAGATTTTCATAATCTTTTCGTTTTATTTGAAACTTATCCAAGTATGATTTCCAGGCTTCCTCTTCCTTGCGGAAATTAGTACCACCATCATCAAAAATTAACATTTGATTTTTCTTAACCCTAAATTTTAATCCTTTTTTATAATAATTTGTATATAGATTTTCAATTTTAATGCCGTTTTCCCTATCTTCTTCTAATTCAGTTCCAAATCCCATAGGTGATGTAACTTTCCAGGCTTTGATCTTTGCAGAAAAATTTGATTCAAATTCCTTTGGTACATTGTAACTTTCATGCAACCATGTTGCATAAGTTACTAAACACTTTGGGATTCTGCTAAATTTTAATATATCCTTCTTCAATCCAAATCTAACTTCATTCCCATTCCAAATTTCTTTCTTTTTGTTAACAGAATTTTCTAATTCATTTAATGTCATGTTCTCATCTGAATTTTCTTCGGTGGCAATATTAATCTTTCTTTTCTTTTCTATATCTTTTTTTATAGATTCAAATGTATTGGTTAAGTTTGATAATAACTTATAAATAATGTATACTCCACCCCATTCTTCTTTAATTTGAGTTCCATAATTATTATTTTCAGGGTATTGTCTCTTACCCTCATATATATTTTTATCAAAAGCTATGTCTCCCGTTACAATAATTTCCCATGATTTGTTCTCTTGGTTATCTGACATTATATCCTCCCATATTTAATATATTTTTGGCAAAACTGAAAACTTGTGTCATTTTCCTTAAAGTACATGATAAATTTAATTTCGTTTCTGCAGTCCTCAGCTTTCTAAAACTATATATGACTTTCCTTACTTGCATGTCAATTATTTTTTTTTAATAAGCTCCATGAATTAAATTATGATATTTAGATACTCTTCAGTTTAAGTAATTAATAAATAAGGGTCAAACATCCAAAAATACTTATATAATGCATCTTTTAACAAAAGTTTGCCTATATTTGACAAATTGACATTTTCTCTGAAAGTGAATAGCAATATTAACTCAGGTAGTCACTTCGTGCAAATATGGGGCTGATAGAGTGAATCTCTATAGGGGAAAGGTGCATGAAGGAATTTGAATACACTCTAAATTTATGAAATACATATCAAAATTATTTTTCTTGACAGAGAAAAAAAATAACTGAAAATAACTCAGTTAATTTTCTTTGATGTTTTTTGCTTTTATATTGCGTATTATCAAAGGGTTTCATGCCTGTCAGAGAAATTATATATATAAATTAAAAATAATTTGAAAAAAAGGAGAATTTTATGACTGGAAAATACACTATTAGAATTGAGGAAAAAAATAAACACAATATCAAAATTGAGACGACTGATGAATTTAAAAAATCATACTTCTGCAGAATCTATGAAAGTGCTGCCAAATCTATCAATGATATTGCTGAAAAACAGAAAACCAAAATAGATGATAAGAATAAATTTGCTGACCCAAAAGAAATGATATATAGAAGAGATTGTTATAGATACAAACATAGAACTCATGACCCTGTCAATAATATCATTGTATTCAGCGGAGAGAGGGGAAGCGGAAAATCATCTGCTCTTGCCTCATTTGTGAATCTGCTGGCGGATAATAAGGAAAATAATAAAGATTTTGATGATTCTGTGGAAGTAGAAGAACTAAAAAAACTTCACAAAGGGAATAAATATTATGTTCTCAAAACTCTCGATCCAAGTCACTTCACACCAGAAAAAAATATCCTTTTTGTGATCATATCTTCTCTTTTTCAGGAATTCAAAATAAAATATAGAGCCAATAGCCCAGGCAGAAAAGATATTATCAATGAAATAATGAAACTTTTTGAAAAGACCTTTAAAGCAGTACAAAACATTGACCTTAAGCATAGCGATCAGGCAGCCGCAGAAAGTCTGGGCAGGTTAGATGAATTAAGCATAAGTATGGACCTTAAGGAAAACATTGGGCTGCTTGTCACTGAATTCATGAAGTTTATGCAGACAATTGATGGCATTGATTTTAATTTTTTTGTTATCCCTATCGATGATCTTGATATGAATGTTGATCATGCCTTTGAAATGCTGGAACAGATAAGGAAGTTTTTGATCCAGGAAAGGATAATCATATTAATGGCAGCAAACGTTAGACAGCTTCATTTGGAACTGGAAGAAAATTATTTTGATTTTTATGAAAAACGCTTTAACGCCAGACATCGGGACAATTATCGTGATATTGATGTAAAAAGAATGGCTTCCGATTATATGAGCAAGATCATTCCCCCCTCTCGCCGGTTAGAGATTCCTCATTTGGATATTGATTTTGATAATACGAACCTTGAAATCGTGAGTAAATCTGATGCTGAAGATAAAAAAGAAAATAATGACAATACATCTAATAATAGTTCGGATAAAGATATTAATTTGCAAAAAACTATTTTAGATATGATTTGGAAACGAACCGGTTTGATATTTGTGCCAGAGGAGAATCAACTACATCCTGTTATACCCACAAATTTACGCTCCCTGCATCAATTGGTCTATCTTATGATATCTATGGATGTGGCAATAAAAAAGGAAGAGGAAAAAATTATTGTTGATGATAAAAAAATAACCAAAGAGAAATTCATAATAGATGGAGAGAAGATCAAAGAGAACTTCTATAAGTTCAAAGATTATATTATGAAATATTGGATTCCATACCACCTGGCTTCTAAACAACAGGATATCTTTGAAAATATCCCTTCCGATTTGAACAGAATTAATAAGTACCTTTTGCAGAGCATAAATGCAGTAGGAAACCAGTTTAAAGAAAAAATCGTACTCAAGGAAGTGGAACTGGAAAACAGATTTGATGATGAGATACTTAGAGAAAAAGAGGAGAGTATTGAAAATACTCTGAGTAAATTAGTAGGTTATCTCGTTGAAAAAATCAATCCTGAAGAATATAAAGAAAATAAAAACGTCATAGAAATTAAAAACCTTATGCAAGATCTAATAACCAATAATGGATCAAATCCTAAAATTAACAGTTTACGATATTACTTTGAAAAAATTAGATATTATGCAAAATCCTCGAACATATGCAAATATTACAAATTAATTAATGAAAAAAATACGATGGAAGCTTATTGTTTATTGCTTCTGATGTATCAAGAAGCAATCGAAAAACTTACAGATACAAAATGGCTTATAAATAGCACCCTAGAGCCAATATACTGGATTAGAAGAGTTTTGAGTCAAAAGCCTTTGAAAAAAACAGTTGTTGACCGAGACATATATACCATGGTAAGTGTGAATGATCCTAATTTTTATGATGTAAATAAAATTTCTGATCCATTTAATTATACATCCAATAATTCTATGGGTGATATATTATTGCTGATAAGCAAGTATGAAACTTATTTTGAATCTGAAGAAGCACTTTCTTTTATCTCTGCTGTTAAGATGTATTATTCCATGCTTCTTTATGAGAATATGTTTTTTAAAAGCGAGTTAACTGTAGAAGACCCAGAGATCGGGAAAAACAAAAGCGAATTAAAAGACTTGATCATGCCAATACAATTACTTATAGGTGGAACAACTTATTTCCCACACGCTGTTGAGTTAGTTAGTTGTAAAATAGAGAACAGTAGAAAATTGACAAAAAGCGAGCATGATTTCTATTTTCAGGTTGAGAAAGATAAACTTGATTTAACCAATAATGTTTTACCGTATTTTATTCAATATTATGGTGCGAGAAGACCCAAAAGACCAATGCCGAGGCATATATATGACACAACCTATCAAGCTGATGTAAGAGATGTCGAAGATGAGAAAAAAGGTGAAAAAGATAAGGCACGGTTTGATATTTTAAGCTATTTAGTAAATACTCTTAATCCCTATTTTACCCACTATAGATTTTTTAATGAATATGATGAAGAAAATAATGAATTTACAAAAGATCAAATCGTTTGGATAAAAAGTTGCAAACATCTTTATGTATCAACAGATAATAAAGGTAATTCCGTAATTCCCCCAATACCATTTTTACCATTATACTCAGTTGATATTATGCTAAGATTGATACGTTATCGACACATTTCAGGAGAACCGAATTTTAATAGGGTAGTTGAGGACTATTATCATAAAATAATAGGACTTATCCTTGGTTGGTTAAATACAAATATTGGTGAAGATACTGAAAAATATATTAAGAAAATCATTTCTGTCAATCCAATATGTGAAGAGATAGCAGTCCATACAGCGAATAACGGAAATAAGGAAAAAGTAACTAAAATTGTACTGAAGAAAGACATACTTTCGGATACTTTCAATTCAATTTTCCCCAAGATAATTGAAAATTCCAATGAAAGTTAGTCAAAAAACAGAGCAACAATATCTGATTCGGTTATTTTCGCTCCATCCCCGGACAGTGATTAAACACTGTGATGAAATCGGGTGGGATTTTTTTCGGAACATTATTGAAGCTGCTGAATACCAGCTTCAACACAAAGAATTTAATAACATAAATGATCAATCCATATCAGCCTGGACGAGTTTTATAGATGAGCAGTATTTGCATCATCCTGATGGGCAGAAAATAACTTCACCGTTTTTTTTTGTTGTGCGCATAGCCCAGCAACTTCTTAAGATCTTCAATGAAAAACCAGTTAGCAAAACAGAATTCTTAGGTTATTGGCACAGTTTAACTGCCAATCTTGGTGAAGACCTTTTCACAACGGCTCTGATGGCATACCGTAAGTATCGATTGACTGATGAACCTTTAGATTTTCAGTGGGAGAAGATCATCAAGAGTGATTTTCATAGTCTTCAAAGTTTACTTAAGCAGAGCAATGTTTCTGAAAACCATATGCACCTGCGGGGTTCTTCACCCTATTTTGATCTTAACTGGCTGAGTTTAATGAACTTTCCATCAATGAGGGATGCAGAATTCCAGAAATTATCAGTTAGCAGATCATTGAAACCCAAAAGGAACGATAGTTTTGAAGAAGATACCCAGATCAGCTTATATGAATTAGTGAAAATTGCAGCATGTTTGAGATTACAGATATTCACCCTGTGCTGTTCTGATAATGAATCAAAATTTGAATATCTTAACCCCAAAATTCTTTTGATCCTGCAGCAGAAGGAGTTATTAAATATTTACTTCAGTGATTTTGTCAGCGAGATTTCAGCAGCATTGCAAATGAGCGAATTCCGTAAATTTAGTGATCCTGTGGACTATTTGCTTGATTTCCCCATTAATCAGTCAAAATCCAGCAGTGTTTTGGCTGGTGAGAGGAAGTTATATTATTCCGCTTATCTATATATTTTGGAAAACAAAAAATATGCTCATGAGATAAATCATTACTTTTTTTTGTATATCCTGATCACTCAGCTCATCAGCAGTGAATTCATTCAAAAGAATGAGAGGTATGGTTTTAAGAATTTTGAGAGTTATCAAAACCGCAAGGCTGCTTTCATTCCGGTTGGCAGTGTCTATAACAAATTGATGGTCAGTATGGCAATACGTGATAACATGTCAGAAAACAATATAAATAAGCTGGAAGCAAGGTTTCATGGCTCTGATGATCCAATATCATTATTTAATGTAATTAAGTGCATAGATTCTTTTTGTCAGCGAAATAGAAGAAATACGGATTATTTGTTAGAACCCTGTGAGGAGAAGTTCAATCATTTTTATGTGCTTCATTTCATAAAAAGACCCTGCAAATCATGCAAGTTAAAGGTGGATAGCAACGATCTGGTATGGTACACCAAATGCCGGGATTATTTTCTGAGGGAAACATTGAAGCAGGAAGCAATAACGATAGTAAAATTAAGAAAAAATAACTTAAAAACAGCGGAGCGAATTTTAGGAATTGATGCTGCCAGCGATGAAATCACTTGCCGACCAGAGGTTTTTGCTCAGGCTTTCCGATATCTGCGGGATCAAAGAGTTGTCAGTTCCTACCCGTTTAATTGTAATTCAAATGAATTATATGTACCTAATTTGCGGGTTACCTATCATGTGGGAGAAGATTTTTTTGACCTGTTAGACGGTTTTCGCGCTATTGATGAAGCTATAGAATTTCTGGAACTAAGATATGGAGACAGGATTGGGCATGGAGTAGCCCTGGGACTTGATATCAAAGAATATTATTCAATCCGCAATAATGCGATCTCATTACCCAGGCAGAATCTTTTAGATAATATAGCCTGGATGTTATATAAAATACGATTATGGAATATAAAAGCATCTTCTTCTTTCATAGAAACTCTACGGTCTGATTATCGGAAGTTTTTTAAGAAAATCTATAAATCAAATGAAGTGATTGATCTCAGTGAATATATCCAGACAATGGAACTTCGAGGAGAAAATCCCGAACTTTTTTACTGGCAGTATGACAAAAGAGAAGAGCTTCTCAACGAAACATCAACGCGCTGGGATAAATACGCTTCCACCAAAGAATCCAACTTTTACTACGATTTATCTAAGAAGATCTATGATCAGATCCAGGCTTATCACTATGACCTGAATGCCCGAAAATCTGGATATGAAGTAGAAGTTTTTCCGATCAGTGATGATTTTATTTCATGCATGGAAGTTCTTCAAATTAATTTAAGGCAAAAGATTGAAGATAGAGGCATAGCAGTGGAATCTAATCCGACTTCCAATTACCTGATCAGCAATTTAGGTGATTTGAACAAAATACCAATTTTTAAACTTTTCCCTATTGATGAAGTTGAAGCAGGTGTAAAAAGGTTAAATGTAAGTGTTAATACTGATGATCAGGGAGTATTTTATACCTCTTTAACAAAAGAATACTCTATGCTGGCACATATACAGCAACAGCAGAGAAATCCCGATGGCAGCCGAAAATATTCCAATGACCAGATCCTGGACTGGATTGAAAAGCTGATAGAAAATGGCAACCGGCAGAGTTTCTGGATTAGCGAAGAATCACCCTTAAATTAAAATTTTCTTTACAGACATCCCCTGCAAAATAATTAGTTGATACGAAATATACTGGACAGGAGTAAAGATGATAATAGTAACAGGTGGAGCGGGATTTATTGGCAGTGCACTGGTAAAAAAACTCAATGATGAAGGTTATGAAGATATAATAATAGTCGATAATCTGGGTAGTGAAGAAAAGTGGAAAAACCTGCTGAATCTGAAGTTTGTAGAATATATCCATAAAGAGAGTTTTTTTAAAAGATTACATCATTTTAGAGATATCGAAGCTATTTTCCATTTGGGTGCCTGCTCATTGACAACTGAAGCGGATGCAGATTACCTCTATAAAAATAATTTTATCTATTCCAGAAGATTGGCAGAATTTGCAATCCAGAGAAATATCAGGTTTATCTATGCCAGTTCAGCAGCCACCTATGGAGCTGGAGGGCAGGGTTATTCTGATGCGGATGAGATGAGTGATCTATTGCGTCCTTTAAATAAGTACGGCTGGTCAAAACTGCTAATGGATAGATGGGTGCTGCAAAATGAGCAGCAGGATAAGATTTGCGGACTTAAATTTTTTAATGTCTTCGGTCCTAATGAATATCATAAGGGAGCAATGAAATCCATGGTTTATAAAGCATATTATCAGATCAAAGAAACCGGCAAAGTGAAGCTTTTCAGATCAAACCATCCTGATTTTACAGACGGTGGGCAGATGCGTGATTTCATCTATGTAAAGGATATTGTGGACGTTATCTACTGGCTGAAAACACATGAAAATGTAAATGGTATTTTTAATGTGGGCACAGGAATTGCCCATACCTGGACAGAATTAATGCAGGCTGTGTTTGCTGCCCTGAACCTGCCGGAGAATATTCAATATATTGAAATGCCTGAGATATTACAGAACTCCTATCAAAATTATACCTGTGCAGTAATGGATAAATTGCAGGAAGCAGGCTATCCCATGAACTTCTTATCATTAGATGATAGTGTCCTTGATTATGTGGTGAATTACCTTTCCAGAGAATTTCCTTACCTGTAGCCCTTTGCCATGAAAATTCTGATAACCTCATTACTCCTATTGATGATCTGCTTCGCCTGGAGCTGTGATATGTTTGCGCTGATACTTACAGATGACAGCGGATTTGGTGAACATCAGGAAACCGTGGATCAATACTTTGATTTTCTGATCAGCAGATCAAGCTCAGGCACTAATCCTGATGGTTACGGAGTGATTGCTTATAGAAGAGATTCTGCTTATCTACTGGAAAGCGATTGCTGGTATAAAACCGGCAGCAGCACCTGGTATGGTGATGGCATGCGGGAACCTCTTGATGATGCCAGACAGGAGATTTTATCTGATGATAATGACTATTTTCTGGTTATCGCTCATGCCCGAAATGCCACTGGGGGCAGTGGCTCTCATCCTTTTCGGATTGATGGCAGCCAGGGAACCTTCAGCATGTGCCATAATGGTGTGATCTCCACTCCCCTACGCCAGGCAATTATGGACTTTCTGGGTGAATTCTGGTTTGAACAATATCCCTCTAACTGGTTTGGTGAATATGGCAGCCTGGGTTCATTTATTGATAGTGAATTATATCATCATTACCTGGTAAAATATATTCTGGATAATGATAGTGATGTTTCAGCGGGATTGCAGGCTGCTTATAGCGAAACTAATCTGCTGGGTATCAATCCCTCAGACTACTTTCTAAATGCCCGTTGCTCATCCAATATGCTATTCAGCGATGGCAATTCACTATATGCCTTTAAAAATACAACCAGTAATAATTCCAATAAACTTTCCTGGCAGGATTATGGTAATCTGATAGGTATCAAAACGCGTGATTTGCTTGATACTCAATTACTCCAGAATGAATTGATCCAATTTACATCAGAAGGTGAAGTTAATTCCACTATTCTGCAATTTGAGGAAGAAGAGCCCTTTGTTCCCGCAGTTGAGTTTTATGCCCAGCCCAATCCAGCCAGAGATTATGTGGATATTTATTACGCTCCAGCCAGGGCTGATGATACTAATAATGACGAGGTGGATGCCATAGATAAGATCACTATATATGACATCAGAGGCAGAAAAATACGCACTATCACCAGCTCGCTTTCTCCTGATAATTACCGCTGCTATCACTGGGATGGCATGGTGGAAAAAGGTAGAAAAGCTGCTGCTGGATTATATCTCTACCAGCACAATATCAGCGGTAAAACTGGTAAGTTGGTACTGCTTAAATAAAAAAAATATTATCCTTATAAAGGAGTTTCATTATGTTCCGTAAACCTCTATTCTGGATTATCTTTACCCTTATTGTGATAGCTGCCTCGATATTCTGCCTGCAGAACTTCTCCCGTATCATGAGTTTCATCAATCTGGAAATAACTATGGACAGACAGGAAGCCCTGCAATCTGCCAGAGATGATAGCGAAAACTGGGATGTTGGCCCCTCAGAAAGCAGGCAGGCAGTGATCTTTAATGAAAGCAGTTTTCTACAGTATTACATTGAGCTGGAAGCTGGTGGAAAAGAAGGTTATAATAAGTTTCTAGCCGAAGGCAAATACCAGCCTTATCAGTGGATAGTACGTCACTTTATTCCTCAAGAGGAACATCAGGCATACTTTTATTACACACCTGATGGAGAATTTTACGGATATAATGAAATTATTCCTGAGAGCGAACCTGGTAATAATATCAGCGTGGAAGCAGCTCAAAGTTTAGGTGAATCAGCAGCTGAAAGACTGGGGGTGAACCTTGCAGATTATCAATTGATAGAAACTAAAAAGAATGTTGTTATCTCCAGACGTCAGGATTATGAATTTGTGTATGAACGCCCGGAAATGCTTAATGAAGCCAGATATCGTTTTACTATTGGAGTAAGTGGTGATCATGTGAGTCAGCTGGAGCATTCTGTGAAGATACCCGAAGCATTCAGCCGCAGATTTCAGGAGATGCGGTCAGCTAATAATACCATTGCCAGCGGAGCTCAATATGGCATGCTTTTCCTATATGGTCTGCTGGGAATCGGGCTGGGTTCTTTCTTTCTTCTGCGCACGCGTTACCTTTTATATCGCAAAGCCTTATTGTGGGCTTTTATAGTTTCCTTTCTGGGATTTCTGGCTGGATTCAATAATCTGCCCATTTCCTGGATATGGTACGATACCGCAGTAACTCCTCAGGCACATATCATGCAGAATATTATGACAAATCTACTGGGATTCATTCAAAACTTCATTCTGCTGGCACTTTCCTTTATTGCTGCTGAGAGTCTTACTCGTCGTGCTTTCCCAAATCATGTAAGGTTCTGGAAAACACTTTCAGCACCCGTAGCACCTTCTACACGGATTTTAGGCAACACCCTCGCCGGCTATGGACTTGTCGCTATCAACCTGGCTTATGTGCTGGGATTTTATCTATTTACATCCAAACATCTGGGCTGGTGGAATCCTGCCGGATTACAGGTGGATCCTAATTTTATTGCCATGCCCCTGCCCTGGCTTTCCGTGTTATCGATGGCACTTCACGCTGGATTCTGGGAAGAAGCGCTTTTCCGGGCAGTACCATTAGCAGGTATGGTTCTCATTGGCCGCAAACTTAATAAAGAGAAATTATTCCTGGTGCTGGGTTTGATCCTTCAAGCTCTCATTTTCAGTGCTGGTCATGCAAATTACGCTGCTCAACCGGCTTATGCCCGGGTAGTGGAACTCATTGTTCCCTCTCTGATCTTTGCATTCTTATATCTGCGATTCGGCTTATATACCGCCATCATTCTGCATTTCAGTTTTGATGCTGTACTCATGGCTATGTATATCTGGATCATGAAAGCTCCAGGTATCTGGGTAAATCGAATTTTAGTACTTGCCGGCATCCTCTTACCCTTATTGATCATCATCTATTTCCGTATAAGGGCAGGTAAATGGCAGCAGATAAGTAATAACTTTCTTAATAAATTCTGGCTGCCTGCCCCGGCTAAACCTCCCAAAGCTCCAGAAATCATCATTTCCCACCGCACCTATAATCCTCGTATTCTCACCTGGCTGATAATTTCTGCTGTAATCGGAGCTGCCTGCTGGGTGGCATTTACCAGCTTCCGGGCAGATCAGCCCCAAATGAAATTGAATCGCACCCAGGCAATTGAGCGTGCAGAACAGGCACTTAGTGAACAGAATATTGAGCTGGATAATAGCTGGCGAATTGATGCTGATATCATTAATTCCGTATATAATAGTGATAAACTTGTCTGGCAGGAGGCTGGAGAATCTATATACCACCAGGCAATAGGTGAATATGTCAATGAGCCTGTCTGGCAGGTCAATTTTCGCACCTGGCATGGAGATGTAGCTGCCAGGGCAGAAGCTTACAAGTTCATGATCAATTCGGAAGGTATAGTTACTGCCTTCAGGCATACCCTGCCGGAAGGTCGTGCCGGGATGGAGTTATCAGAAGATGAAGCCCGTCAACTTGCAGAAAGATCTATCACAGAATTCTTTGAAATGGATCAATTCATTCTTAATGAAGTGGAAGCATCTCCGGAAAAACTTCCTGAGAGAAAGGACTGGAATTTCACCTTTAGAGATACCCTGAATTATGATCTTGATACTGGTGAATACCGTTATATCGTGAAAATAAGCGGTGATCAGGTTATGAATATTTCACGCTATACTTATGTCCCGGAGGATTGGGCACGGCAGGAGAGAAATAAATCAAGACCAATCAGATTATTTTCCAATTTTGCCAATATCATCTTCATTCTTTTCTATTTCGCAATTGGCGTAATGGCAGTGGTATCGTGGAGTAATCGTAATTTCAATATTTCAGCTTTTTATTTTATCCTGATCATTATGTTCATTACCACTCTGGTGCTCCGGCTTAATCAGTGGCAGCAAGTACCTGCCGGATTTTCTACCAGTCAACCCTGGAATAATCAGGTACTGCAATACATTCTGGGTTCAGTTACTAATGTTCTGCTGCTCAGTTTTGTGTTTGCTCTGCTGGCAGGTTTCCTGGGTTCCTGGGAAAATAAGACCATTAATAAACTTCGAGTGCATAATGTGATCCTGGCTGCTCTATGCTTTAGTGGCATCACAGCCCTGGTTTCATATTTCAAACCAGATTATCTGCCCTGGCGTCCCAGCCTGGATGCTATCGCTGATTTCAGCCCCTTCTTAACGGTTATCAGCCAGTCCGTTTCTCAGTGGATCACTTCTTCACTGCTGCTTATATTTGTTATGCACTGGCTGAGTAAAATATCTGCAAGAGGTCAGAAACGAAAATTCCTCATCTGGCTCATATTCTTCTTTGTTATTCTCATCCTTAGGCAAAATGCTCTGGTCTATGCAAAATTTGCTGATTTTGCCTACCTGATGATCCTCTCTGCCCTGCTTGCTTCTGCCCTGTATCACATTTTTCTTCAAGTACTGGTATTTGATCTTTCCTTAGTACCTGTATTCCTGGCAGTTAATGCCTCCCTGCCCTTACTGCAAAATTGCTTCATCAATTCCTGGCTGGGAGCGATCCCTGCAAATATCATGGCAATTATCATCATTAATCTTCTTGCCTGGGGCTGGCTAATGCTGCTCCGCAGATATAGTTCAAAGGTGAATATCTGAAAAATAAAAACAGGCTCCTCATTAAACTATTGATAACCCTGCTTACGGGGTTTGCACTTAAATATTATCCTGGTCCTGCCCATCAGCTGCTAAATAATTCCCTCGCTGGAATTGCTTATGTGGTTTTTTGGTGTTTACTTTTCAAGTTCATATTCCCTCAAGCCAAACCTCTTAAAATTGTAATAATAGTAACTATCACCACCTGCATTCTGGAATTTGCCCAGCTCTGGCAAGCTCCCTTTCTGCTCTATCTCCGCTCCTTCTGGCTGGGAAAAATACTGCTGGGTACCACCTATAACGCCTCTGACCTGCCCTGGTATTTTCTGGGAGGATTTATTGGCTGGCTATTGTTAAAACGCAATAATTAGATGTGCACCGCCGGGTATTTCCAGGTGGGGCGTAGATAACGACCGCTATCAACTCAAATCCTGTATCTCCATGGCAAGGGAGTATATGAACTGAGAACTTCATGATGTATTAGGGGAACTTAACATTACAAGTTAGATATATTTCTTACAATAAGTAAATAATAATTGACAGATATTTTGCATTTTGTTTATCTTGCTGAGAATTAATCAGGAGGTGGTAATAATGAAAATGAATATTGTGTCATTATTTTATTTTTCTCTCTTAATAATCGTATTACTTTTAACCGGCTGTGATGAGCGTAACCAGAGCAATTTTAATTTAGCATCAGTGACAGTGAATCCAGATTACCTGCTGGCAGACAGTATATCCACTACTTATTCGCAGGTAACTGTTTTTGTAGCAAATGAAGAAGAAGAACCCGGAGCCAATATAGCAGTCCATTTCGAGACAGATATAGGTTATATGTGGGAGAAAGAGTTCACCAATGATGATGGAATGATCATCACAAGGTTCTATGATGATGGGATAACTGGAGTAGCACATATTTATACCTATATAGAAGGGGAATATGATCATGGCATGCATAAAACAATTGATATCTATCCCTATCCCAGTTATTCAATCCATGGCCTCACTGCCATACCAGACGAGATCTATGCCGATGAAGGTGTAACGCGCAGTACAATAGAGATATATGTAAAAGATCAGGATGGTATTTCTGCTCCTGACCAGGAAGTTAATCTCAATTGTAATATGGGCATAATAACCTCTCCGGTAATAACAAATTCAGTGGGTTTTGCTCAGGCATATTATTCGGACGCAGGTGAGATTGGCATTGCTTCCATAACTGCTTCCATAGGAATATCAGGCTCAACCGTAAATGTTATCATCTCACCAACCCTGCCTGTATTAGATGTGAACATTGAACTTGAAGTAACTCAGACAACTGTAGATGATGTCGTGCAGGTAACTGCTCAAGCCATAAACCAGGAAGGTTTAGTTCCTGATGGGAGTGTTATCTACTTTTCCACAGAGATGGGCAATTTCCAGCCGGGTCTGCAAGACTCACAAAATCTGGGCAATTCTATTGCACTTACCACAACCAATGGCATTGCCAATGCCTGGCTATATACAGGCACTATCCCGGGTTATGATCTGATCGAGGCTGAGTCAGACGGACAAACAGATTCTGCTGTTTTATCCATAACAGCAGGAGAACCGGCAATAATGACTTTGTCAATAGTCGATGGATCAGGAACAGAAACAGATATAATCGCAGCAGGCAGCGAAGAATCATTGCTGGTACGGGCGTCGATTCATGATGTTTATGGTAATCCTGCTTCAGAAGAAACAATAGTAATTTTTGAAACCAGTATGGGTTTGATAGAAAATCCGGTTAGTCCTGACGAAAATGGAGTAGCAATTTCCAGCTTCTCTCCTGGACCTCAGGTGGGAGTAGCCGGGATAACCGTCACCTCGGGAGCAATTCAGCAATTTGACCAGATCCAGATTATTGCCAGTGAAATGGATCATATTTTTTTCCAGAATGAAGAACCGGTAACCGTTATGGCAGGTTCAAATGCTCCAGTGATAATAACTGTCAATCTCCTGGATGTTTTTAATAATCCCGTCCTCTCACCTATGGAAGTCTGGTTCAAATTCTCAGATCGACCGGAAGGCAATATTCCTCAGGGCAGCAATCTGAACCAGTCCGTTTATAATCTATCTGACTCCACAGGTACTATCTCTGCCAATGGCACAGCCTCTGTTGCCGTTTATGCTGGAATTTCCTCTGGTGTGATCTCAATCAATGCCTGGTGCAAACCGCAGCCACAGCAAATGGTTTCTGCAGTTAATGAAGCAGTAGTAGTGGAAGCAGGGATACCTTATGATATTCATCTAAATATTGGCGAAATAGACAGCGGAGTAAACCTGGGTGACTGCACCTGGAAAATCCAGTTTTCTGCCTTGATCACGGATGAGTGGAACAATCCTGTTGAAAATGGGACTGCTATTTACTTTACACTATCACCCGTAACAGAATATGTGAGTATTAATAATGCCATGGTGGTAGCGGGAAATGAAAATCTGAATGGTGAACAAACTGCTGGTACTGCTTTCAGTACCCTGGTCTTTGATGGCAATTATACAAATGAAACTATAACTATAAATGCTGATGTGGGGAATGTGACCGAATCTGCTGATTTTGCTCTGCCACTTCAGTATGGAGAAATAAACATGCTTTGTGTGCCAACCCATATAGACTGGCATGAGGGTAACACACAAGAAGAAATCCTTTATACGCAGTGCCGGGTAAATGTCCACGATGGACAGAATAATCCGGTCAATAATCAGCGCATAGTATTCACCACCACCATAGGCTTCCCTACAGATGAAGGAGAACATGGAGTTCATCCCAATCCGGCGGATATAATTAATGATCCCAATTTTTCATACCTGATGGATATTTTTGACTTTACCAATATTAATGAAGAAGTCCCCCAGGATGACAGTGATGGATACACCGGACCCTATGACGGAGCCCTGGGTCGTCTTTACAAAGATGTGGGTTTTAATAAATATGAGTGTCTCCCACCCGGGCAGTCAGGACCGGGTATGGCTTCTGGAACTATCAATGCAACTATCTTTGGAACTACTACTTCTGCACAGCAGATTATCATTCTCTATAGATACGTTGAGTAGTATTTTTTACTTTCTCCACCAAACTTCTGCCCGGAGATGAAAAGTCCATAACTTGACATCAACAGGAAATATTTTTTATCTGACATCAAAATAAATTAAATACGTGGAGGATTTATGTCTATTATTTTAAATGGAAGCGGATTAACCATCGAGAAAGTGGTGGCGATCGCCCGTGATGGTGAAAAAGTGGAGCTCGCTCCCGAAGCCCTGGAACGCATCAAAGTCTGCCGTGCCATGCTCGAAGAGAAAATAGAAGCCGGTGAGATCATGTATGGTGTAAATACAGGCATTGGTGAATTCTCGGAAGTTGTTCTTGATGATGATCAGATCAAAGACTTTCAAAAATATCTCGTTTATAATCATGCAGCCGGTATTGGCGATCCCGCCCCTATTGAATATGTGCGTGGTGCCATGGTGGGAAGGATCAATGTTCATGCCCACGGAAATTCCGGTATCAGACCAGTTATCACTCAAACCCTGGTAGATATGTTAAATAAGGGTGTCACTCCCTTTGTATGCCAGAAAGGTTCTGTGGGTGCAAGTGGAGATCTGGCGCCAATGAGTCAGATCGCTCTGCTGCTGATGGGTGAAGGTGATGCCTATTTCAGGGGTGAACTACTGCCCGGAAAAGTTGCCATGGATAAAGCAGGTATTCCGATTCCCGGACTCCAGGCGCGTGATGGACTGGGAACTATCAATGGCTCTAACGTGCTCACAGCAATGAGCGCTATCCTGCTTTTTGATGCTAATAACTGGTTTAAGCAGGCAGAAATCGCTGCTTCTATGAGCCTGGAAGCATTGAAGGCAAATATGAAACCCTATAGTCCACAACTTCATAAAATCCGTGGCTTCCTGGGTGCTCAGCGTTCTGCTGCTTCAATACTTAAAGTAGTTTCTGGCGGTGACCTGGAACAGGGTCGCGTAAAATGCAAGGTGCAGGATGCTTATTCCATGCGCTCCACTCCTCAAGTGATTGGTGCTGCCCATGACGCTCTTGCCTATGCTCGTAGCCAGGTGGAAATTGAATTAAATGGCGTTGGTGATAATCCCGTATTCTTCCCGGAAGAAAGAATACAGCTCTCAGGAGCTAATTTTCAGGGCTCTCCCGTTAGTCTGCCTATGGATATGATCTCTGCTGCCATCACCATGGTGAGTGTGATGAGCGAGCGTCGTATGAACCGTCTTAATAATCCCGCATTATCTGTGGGTTTACCTCCCTTCCTCACAAAAGGTGCTGGTATGTTCAGTGGACTGATGCTCAGTCAATACACCGCAGATATGCAGATCGTGGAACAGAGAATCCTCTGTGCTCCAGCATCTGTTCAAAGTATTCCGGCTGCTGCTGACCAGGAGGATTTTGTTTCTATGGGTATGAATACAGCTATCAAAAATTTCCAGATCATCGATAATGCTTATGGTATTCTGGGAATTGAACTCATGGCTGCTGCCCAGGCACTTGATTTCCGGGAATACAAATTCGGCAAAGGTACCCAGGTAGCTCATGATGTAATTCGTAAATATGTAGATTTCCTGGAAATTGACCGCCCACTCTATCCAGATCACACCAGGATGAAAGAACTGGTCAAATCCTGCGAAATCCTCATCGCAGTTGAAGCTGAAATAGGTTCTCTGGAATAAATTAATAATTCAATAAAAAATAACCTGCTCTATTTTTGTGATAGAGCAGGTTTTTTTTATTTCCGTGATCCGAAACTCGTGAGACGAGGTTCGTGAGACGTGAGAAGTGAGACGGAAAAGTGATTGGTGTCAGCCATAGGCTGATAAAAGCAGTGAACGGTGATCGGAAAATCCAGAGCGAGGATGTGCTGCGCACCGTGAGTCGTGAGTCGATGTTCGTCAGACGAAAAATACATAGAACACCATCCTACGCATAAAGCTACGGCACGGCAGGCAGATTGAGCGGATACCGCAGATTGACGCTGATTTTGTTAAAACCAGCCAAGTTTCCAATCACTGTTCACCGTTCACCAATCACCTGATAGTTAGTTTTGTTCGCGGCCAAATATTCTAACATTGATTCGTGAGTCGAGGTTCGTGAATCGGAATATAATTCAGAGCTGGAAGCTCTGGATACGCAAAGTGATTGTTCGAATAGTATTAAATTGTTCAGTTAAGATTTTCATTTTTTTTTAACATGAGCAGAGATTCATGTTAAATTTTTCACGTTTTCTTAACATGAAGAAATGCTCATGTAAGAATTCCTGGCTTATTTACTTAATAGTTCAAAAAGTTTCGTATTAATATAATAGTTATATTTCTGTTTCTTAACTTTTCTCAATATACCAATCTGACATATCTTATTTAAATAGCTAGCTGCTGTCTGCCTGGTTATTATTAATCTCTCAGTGAGAAATTCAATCTTCGTATAAGGATGAAGAAAAATTATATCAAGCAAATCCCGACTGTAGATTTTTGGTAAATCCTGCTGTAATTTACTCTTAGTTTCAGCCATCAGATCATTAATAGCTCTTATCATTTCAATAGTATTAATTGAGGTTTCCTCAACTCCAACTAATAGATAGATCACCCAATCTTCCCAGGCATTTTCTGTCCGTACATTCTGCAATAATCTGTAATAATCCTGTTTTGTTTTTTATTATATATTGGCTAAGATATAGTACCGGAATATCAAGCAATCCCTTTAAAACCAAATATAGGACATTGATGATTCTTCCAGTTCTGCCATTTCCATCGTAAAATGGGTGGATGCTCTCAAACTGATAATGAATAATTGCCATTTTGATCAAAACATCAAGTCCATTCTCCTGATTTATATATTCCTCAAGATTCTTTAATAAGTGTAAAATGCTTTGCTTATCCTGCGGCGGAGTATAAATAATTTCGCCTGTCGACAAATTGTCGACAACTCAATTCCAGCTTCATTTCTAAACTAGTCGAATTCGACCAGTTTGAATTGAGGGTTAGAAGGATTGAGGCTTAGAAAGTTAACAGTTAACAGTTAATAGTAAGAAAGCAACTTGGCTGGTATTTCAAGAAATAGTTCGTTTTGTTGGTAATTGTTCGTTGCTAAAAAATCTTACATTAATCCGTGTTCATCCGTGTATTCCGTGGCTGAAAATAATTGAGGGTTAGAGTGTTAGAGGGTTTGAGGAGAAATTAACAAGTAATTAAGAAATAGTTCGTTTTGTTCGCGGCCAAATATTCTTACATTACATTGTATTACATTACATTTCTCGTCTCACGACTCACTTCTCACGACTCACTTCTCACGGATAAATCATTACATTATCTGTGTTCTCTGTAACCTCTGTGGTAAAAATCGTGATTAGTGATTTGTGATTGGATATTTTAAGAACCAGTCAAGTTTCCGATTCACTGTTCACTGCTTTTATCAGCCTATGGCTGACACCAATCACTATTCCGTCTCCCGTCTTCCGATTCCCCGTTCACTGCTTTTATCAGCCTATGGCTGACACCAATCACTGGTCACCATTCTTTCATATCCCCCATTTCTCCCGAATAAAGTCTGCCACTTTTTTTCCTGCTGAGCCATCCAGATTGCTGAACATCAGCTCATTTGCTGCTTTCCGCTCGCGGTTCATCTCCTCAGCCCGGGCATCGCATAATGCTATCGCTCCCGATATCTCTTCAAAGCGGTCTATCCGTACGCTTATCCGCTCCAGCATCTCAATCACATAATCCACCATCCGCCCGGCATTATCCACCCTGAAGGTGATCATAGGCTTATCCAGTGCACAGCATTCACCCAGCATCGATGATGTGTCACCTATGCAGATATCTGCCAGCATGATATAGGGTGTGGTATCATAGCTCTCTATATAATGCACTCCCGATGTGCTTTTCACCCGGTCCCGATAGCTCTCCCCTATCCACGGATGCAGACTCACCAGCAGATTATAGTCATCTTTCAGTTCCGCCAGCCTGTCAAACCACTTATCAATAGCACTCATCTGTGATCCTTCCCAGGTGGCAGTAAATAGCAAAGTTCTCTTTTCCGGGCTCAGTCCCAGCTGATCACTCAGATTATCCATACAGCAGGTGCTTATTTTGCTATCAAAAGCCTTATCCAGCTTGGGATAACCTATCCCCATACCATTATTTATACCTGCTTTGGCTGCTAGCTCCGCTTCCTGCTCACTCGTGAATATAAACTGATCAAAAAGATTGTAGTTTGCTTTATTTGATAATGCTTTAAAGTGAAAAGGTCCATGCCTCATCCCGATCTTTTTCATACCACCAGCAGGAAACTTATGCCCTGCCAGCCGGCACATCAGCACTCCCCTTGGAAATGCCGGCAGCCTCTTTGATCTCACTCCCTTTTCTGCCAGTAAGTTCTGAATCCTCTTATTTTTACTAATGATCGTAAGCTCTGGCAGATATTTCAGGACTGGCTCCATAATATAGTAATCAAGTTCATCTCCGCAATAGGCAGCATAATAATCATTCCTGCCCAGCAATTTCTGCATGCTCCACAGCAAACTGTAAGGATATTTAACCAGGTAATAACTGAATACCATAATTCTCCTGCATTATCAAATTTACTACTTCTTTCATATTTGCAACCCAATTATTGGTCAATGAAAATCTATATTTGAATTCAGTGAGAAGAAAAATAAGTGAAAAGTGAGAAGGAAAATATAAATAGAACACAGATTTAGCGGATTCCGCTGATTATGAATGCTATGCATCGTGAGACGTGAGTCGTAAATCGTGAGTCGAAAAGAAAAACAGTGAAGAGTGATCAGTGATTGGAAATTTTAAAAACCAGCCAAGTTTCCAATCACTGTTCACTGCTTTTATCAGCCTATGGCTGACACTATTCACCTTATAGTCAATTTTGTTCGCGTTTGTTCGGTTTGTTCGCGGCTTAAAATCTTACATTGAGTCGTGTAGTCAGTTTCTCAAAAAAAGAAAAAGAATATTTACCACTAATGCTCCGAAATGACACGAAATAATATAAGAAAATAAAAGAGAAAATAATCTATTCTATTTATAATGAAAAATTGCTTTTTTCTTCCTTTCGTGTCAATTCGTGGTTTTCGTGGTTTATAAAATTCTTACATCTTGTCAGCCTATGGCTGATTACATTGATCCGGTGATTATGTGTAAAACCTTGCGTATGGTGCCTGCACCTTCGCAATGTACTATATCTCCAGTCAAATCATTT
>JAVCDJ010000046.1 GCA_030765845.1 Candidatus Stygibacter australis | reverse complement strand
AAATTTGATGATGGTCCTGTCAAAAAGGTTATAGGGAGTTATGTAGATGTCATTAAAACTTAGCTGTACATCCAGAAAAGTGATTTTTGCTGCACTATTACTGCTGCTGATCACTCCCCTCGCTGCTACCAAGTATGCCGGTGAAATCTTTCATTACGGTATGGGCGTGCGCAACCTGGCTTTAGGAAGCACAGGGCTTACTAATCTTGATTCACATAGCATTGCCTGGTGGAACCCGGCACTATTACAATTTAAAACTGAAAACAGTATGGAAATCATGCATGCCGAAGAATTTGAAGGCTTGCTGCAATATGACACCTTCTCCGCTATCTGGGGGAAGGATAAAAAATTCTCTATCGTCCTCTCGCGCATTGGAATCAATGACATCCCACTCACTGCTTTGGAAAATGATTCCCTTGCCATAGGTAATGATAACCGCCCCTATGCGTATGATTACGTAAATAATTCTGACCTAGTCGCCTATTTCGGATTTTATCAGCAAGCAGGATCACTCACGCTCGGTTTCACTCCTAAAATCGCCTATCGTAGCCTGGCAGATGAATCAGGTTTCGGATTCGGCGCTGATCTGGCTATTGTCACTGATCCCACAAAGAAGCTCGTGCTTGCAGCTCAGATTCGTGACTTCTTCACTACCCGCATCTTCTGGAATAATGGCACTGACGAAGCCGTAGTACCTAATGCCAATCTTGAAGCCAGTTATGGTTTCGATTTCCCGTTTAATCAGATTTCCATGCGTTTCTATCTGCGACCCGAAATCTTGTTTGAGGGTAGAGAAGAAGCGGCAACTATTTCTTTTGACCCGGTTAGCATTGATTTGCATGCCGGACTGGAGTCGCATATCAATCAACACTTTGATTTTCTCCTGGGATATGACATTGATCACCTTACAGCTGGCTTAGCACTCAAATATCAGCAATTCGGACTCAGCTACTGCTTTGAAATGGAACCTGAACTCGATAATTCACATCGCATAGCCCTTAATTGGAGCTATTAGTTAATTTGAAAAATATCGCTGTTCTAGGGCTTACGGGCTCAATTGGAAAATCCACTATTGAAGTGATTCGTGAGCATCCCGATAAATTCCGCATCACCCTTGCTTCTGCTCATAATAATTCGGAACTGCTCTTTGAGTATGCACGTGAATTCGGCATCAAATACCTGGTTCTCACTGGCTCAATACCTCCTGCATCTCCACCTCCTCCAGGCTCTATTCTGCATACTGGAGAAGCTGAGCTGATCACCCTTATCAAAGAATTATCTCTCGATATTGTCCTTAATGCCATCACCGGTTCTGCTGGTTTACTCTCTTCACTTGCCGTAATTGATGCCGGCATTGATCTTGCTCTGGCAAATAAGGAATCTCTCATACTCGCTGGTCACCTGATCAAAACAGCTATGAAAACCTCAAAAAGCCGGTTATTGCCAGTTGACAGTGAACATAGTGCAGTGTTCCAGTGCCTGGAAGGACACCAGTCTTCTGAAATTGGTAATATCATTCTCACTGCTTCTGGTGGTCCATTTCGGGAGTTACCTCTCGACCAGTTCTCTCACATCACTCTGGAAAAAGCACTCAAACATCCCACCTGGTCAATGGGCACAAAAGTAACCATCGATTCCGCCACCATGATGAATAAAGGTCTGGAAGTGATTGAAGCTCACTGGCTCTTTGATACTGATTATGATAAAATAAAGGCTGTCATACATCCCCAGTCGGTAGTTCATTCCTTTGTGGAATTTGCCGATGGCAGTATTCTGGCGCAATTGAGCAATCCCACCATGAAACTGCCCATTCTCTACGCACTCACATTCCCGCAGCATATAGCTTCTCAGCTTGTCCGCACCAGTATTCTCGACCTGCCTCAATTGAATTTCTTCCCACTCGAATCTGAACGCTTCCCGCTATATTTCCTCGCCCGTCAGTGCGGTGAAGCCGGCGGACTGATGCCCACTATCATGAATGCCGTTAATGAAGCCGCTATCAGCCTTTTCCTGAACCGTAAAATTGGCTTTAATGATATATATAAGCTCATTGACATCGCCTGCCAGCAGGAAACTAATATCTCCAACCCAGACATCGATACCATCATCTCCACAAATATCACTATCCACGAAAAATATCTCTCCATCTACCAGAATTATCTATAATACCTGAAAACGCAAGAAAGAGGTAAAAACCGGAGCTTTTTTTATTACCTTCCGGATGGTCTTATCCTCCGGAATGGTTTCTTTATTTTAACTATATGACTACAAAGATCATTCAGCAACGAACAAAACTAACAAAACGAACTGAAGAAACACCCAGCTAAGCAGGAGTTTTGAACTGTACTCAGGACAAGACTTCTGGCGAACGTTATTTCCACCCCAGCCAGCTGCTACCTACTTCTGCCCCGAGTACGGTAGAAGAAATCCTGACTTATTGGGGTGGTAATTCTCCAGAATAAGTCAGACGTGCACCGCTGGCGGTACTCCGCAAGTGGGGCGCAGATGACGGCAGTTCCACCCAGAAGAGTTTTGACTTCTTGTTGCACATTCAATAAGTCCAATATCCATCACATTCTTTCGCGTCATTTCGCGGTTAAAAATAAATTTAAGGTCAGATGGTTTTATCCTCCGGAATGGTTTCTTTCTTTTAACTATATGACTATAAAGATCATTCAGCAACGAACAAAACTAATAAAACGAACTGAAGAAACACCCAATTAAGCAGAAGTTTTGAACTGAATTCAGGATAAAGATTATCCCGATCTATCGGGAACTTTTGGAGGCAGGTTAACGGGGCTTTTATTTGATATAGTGATTACCTTGCGAATGGGCTTGTTCCTTCACAATGGCATTATTATAGGGATTGAAACTGGTCGTTTCTCAAGTCGATCCTTCGGGTACGAAGTCTCAACTCGATAACCTTAGATGGTTGATCTGAACAGGTTTGTGCACAGTCTGGAATTAGGTATATTAATTTTAGTGGATAGATTGATATACTGAAGAAACATTCATATTGAATGAAAAAATATAAATTGACAAATTATGAAAAAATAAGACAACTTGTCTGATAAGATAAATCTAATAATGTTAAATAAATATATAAAGGGGGCGAATATTATGCAGGATAAAAAATGCGATTATGAAAATAAAAAATCATCCATTCATGATAACAGGTTCAATGATAACTGCAGAAATAACGTAACTCCTTATATATATATATATAGCTATTATATTAGTAAAAGCATTACTTTAATAAAATTCATAAGAAGTGGTAAATTAAAATTCGGCTGAGATAGTTTTTATTTATTGCCCAGTTGTCCGAAAAGCCGCTCTGCCGATTCTCACCGACAAAGCGACCATAAAAGCAAGTGTTATAAAAAACCAGGTTCGGTAATTTGTCAAGCCGGACTTAAATAGATGGAGTATATTATGAGAAAGACTATTTATATTTTCCTAATGGTTTTGATACCATTATTTTTATCAGCTACTGATTGGTATGTTGATGCATTGGCAACACCACCTGGAAACGGTTCACAGGGATCACCATTTCCTGAAATCTCTGATGCTGTTGATGCTCTTAGTGATGGAGATGTCGTATATGTTACAGCAGGAACTTATTTAGAAACTGTAAATTTCGCAGATCATTACTTTGATTTGTTTGGGGACAATAAACTAACAACAATAATTGATGGAGGTAACTCATCAGATGGTATTATAATACTTGCAAGTGACCCCGTTATCACAGGTCTTAGTAATATTAGTGGTTTTACAGTAATGAATTGCATAACATCCCAGGAAGATGATGGTGCAGGATTTGCAATTAAAAACAGAAATGTTACAATTGAAGATTGCATTGTAAAGCAAAATGTTAGTGACCAACATGGAGGAGGAATTTCTTTTGGAGGAGATAATGGTTACACATTAACCATTACAGACTGTACTATCGAGAATAACAGCACAGATGAACATGGAGGTGGAATCTTTTTCTATGGGTCGGGATCTGATGTGTTGATTATGGATAATTGTACTGTGGATACTAATGATTGTGAGGGAAATGGTGGAGGAATCTTTTATTATTGTACAGGTTCCGGTGAATTAAGTATGATCGAGTGTACAATAGAAAATAATGAAGCAGATGAAGATGGTGGTGGAATTTATTGTGAGGGAAATGGTGACCAGGCAGTGACAATATCTGATTGTCAAATTTCTGACAATGTGAGTAATAATAATACAGCACACGTGGGAGGAGGAGGGATCTTCTGCCTGGATGTAGAAATTGATTTCGACGATTTAGTAATATTTGGAAACACTACCGACTATAACGGTGGTGGAATTTTTGTTAAAACTACCGAGTATGAGAATCCTGAAGCTGATTTTGATAACCTATTAATATACGAAAATCATGTTGGAGGGCATGGTGGAGGTATCTGTATACTGAATCAAGGTGATGCAGATATGGTGATCAACCAAAGCTCAATAGTCTATAATACAGGTGATGGTGAGTATTATGGTGGTGTTTATGTTACAAATAATGCCGTTGATGTAATTAATTGTATTGTATATTTTAATGACGGTACAGAACCAGGGGAACCCCAATACCTTCAGCCAGTCAATACTACTACTACATATAGCTGTATTGGATTATCAACGGTGTATAATGGAACTGGAAATATCAATACTGATCCCCAGTTCGTTGATGCCGATGGTGATGATTACAATCTTGATTGGAACAGTCCCTGCATGGATGCAGGAGACCAATCTTATGATAACGATCCTGATGGTACGGAATGCGATATGGGGTGTTTTACGGCAAGGGATCATGATAACCGGGGATTTGTGGAAAGCGAGACTGGTGACGAAACATACAATTGGCGCGGATTTCCACGCTTGGATTTTGGTGCTGAAGAGAATAATGGTTCATTCGTGGATGCAACGGATATGCTGGATAAGTTTGGATATCCTGATCACCCAGATCCAGTTGAAGTCTGGTACCAGTATTCTGGTGATCCAAATTTAGAAGGAGGCTGGGATGATCCTGTTTATGAATGGGATCCAGACCCTTGTGATGATCTGATAAAAAGCACGCGTGGATTCAAGATCAAAGTATGGGGTGATGCAGAAGATACTGCATTATTAAGGGTTTTTGGTGATATTTTGGATCCTGACTTTGAGATGACTGTGGACCATGAGATAGATCAAAACTGGTTCTGTTATTTCCTGGAAGAGACACAAAATGCCCAAGGTGCATTTGATGCAACTACGCTGAACAAACTTATCAGGATTGATACTTATGGATGGTCAGCCGTGAAAACCGGAGAAACCTGGACATGGCCTCAATATCCCACTTTGAAATATGGAGAACTCGTAGTTGTCTATCATGATGAAGGTAGAGATTTCACTTTTGAGTGGCAGCAGCCCAGCCGGGATATAATTGAACCTTACGTGAGACAGGAACCTACGCAATTCAACTATAATGAAGAACCTTCTTATTTGCCTGTATATATGGTATTTGGAGAAGAGATTCCTCTGGAAGTAGCTGTTTACGTTGATAACGTCTGCAAGGGAGCAGAAGTTGTTGATACGGACAGTCTTTTTCATTTAAGGGCTTATGTTCTGGAGGAAGAGCCGGGATATGAACTGGAATTCGTTGCTTATTATGGCAGATCAGAAACACGGGTGATGGATTATAAACTTAACGGTAATTTCAGTCAGCAAAATACAAATAAACTGATTACAGGAAATCTGGGTGAATATGCCTTTATTGAGTTTGGTGAACCATTAAGTGACCAGGTTCCGGAATTAGAAGTTGAGATGAAGATTTATCCTAATCCTTTCAATCCGACAGTTATAATATCTTTTCAGGTGGCGGATTATGGCACAATTGATCTGGAGATTTATAATGCTAAGGGTCAAAAAGTGAAAACGCTTGTGAGAAATCAATACTGCGAATTCGGTGACAGAATAGAAAAGGTCTGGAAAGGTTATAATGATCAAGGTCAACTTGTGAGTGGAGGCGTTTATTTCGTTAGAATGCAGACTGCAGGTGATGTACAGATGAAGAAAGTTGTACTTTTGAAGTGATCAGTGAATGGTGAATAGTGAATCGATTGCAGA
>JAVCDJ010000045.1 GCA_030765845.1 Candidatus Stygibacter australis | reverse complement strand
AAAAAATTGTTTCCACTGCTGCCATGTCGGGCTGATATTCCAGCAGCACCTTTTTTAAGCCGTCATAGATCAAAGTGACCCGCTCAACTAATTCCAATTTAGGATTCACAGAGATCACGTCACAACCTGCTGATAAGATCTGGCGTCTTTCCGTTTCCAGAATGCCATAACCACAATGCAGTGTGCCAGGGTCAATTCCCAGTATTATCACAAATCATATCCGCTGGTTTATTCAGCACTTAAGCGTTCAAATACTTCATCCGATATTTCGTAATTGGCATATACTTTCTGAACGTCGTCCAGATCTTCCAGCCAATCAAGGAGCTTGAATAATTTCTCTGCTATATTATCAGCATTTATCACATTTTTGGGGATCATGGTAAGCTCAGCCTTTTCCACTTCATATTCATTTGATTCCAGAGCCAGCATCACGCTGTGAAGCTCAGTATAAGGAGTATAGATTGTGATGCTGTCTTCCTCTATCTCCACATCGTCTGCTCCTGCTTCCAGAGCATCCATCATCACTTCATCTTCATCTTTACCGGGATTTTTCACTACGATCATTCCCATTCTATTGAACATCCAGGCTACTGCCCCACTCTCTGCCAGGTTGCCACCGTATTTTGAAAAAGCATGCCGCACCTCGGATACTGTACGCTGCTTATTATCTGTGAGAGTTTCCACCAGAATTGCTATTCCATTATGCCCATATCCCTCATAGGTGCATTCTTCATAGTTTACGCCTTCCAATTCTCCAGTTCCCTTCTTAATGGCTCGCTCAATATTTACTGCCGGCATATTAACTGATTTGGCTCCTGATATTGCTACTCTCAGACTAGGGTTACTGTCCACATCTCCACCGCCTTCACGGGCTGCTACTGTGATATCCTTGATATATTTGGTAAATATTCTTCCCCGCTTGGCATCTGCTGCCCCTTTTTTATGTTTGATTGAACTCCATTTATTGTGTCCTGACATTCTACCTCCAGTTTTTTTTCTATTTTTTACTAATCCAATTTATTAAGCTGCTTTTCTTTTTGGCAAGTAAAAAGTACTCAAGTTTCAAGAACCGTGTCCCTCACGCCTCTATCTGTGGATAGAATGGACTTAGTGGACATCATGGACATTATAAAATCCTTTCAAATTTAAGTCCTCTTAGTTCATTATGTCCATTATTTCCTTTATGAGTAGCAGGAATATTTCTGCTGATTGTGACTGGTGGATTTTGCCTGTCTCAGATACCCAAGTAGTTTAAAACTATAAATATAAAGTTGTTTGTTGACATGAAATAGTAAATTATTGATTTTGTCCTCTATTGCCTGAAGTTATAGGATAAAAAATAAAGAAGTAAAAATATAGCGAGGGAAAGATGAAGAAATATGATATGACACAAATTCGCAATGTTGCTCTTGTAGGTGGCAGCGGCAGTGGAAAAACTACGCTGGCTGAGCACATATTAAACGTCGCCAAGAAGACTTCCCGTATTGGTCGGGTTGAAGATGGAAACACTGTAATGGATTACACTCAGGAAGAAATTGATAAAGGCATGTCCATGTCATTATCGCTGGCAAATTTTGAATGGAAACACAATAAGATCAACCTTCTGGATACACCGGGAACAGCAGATTTTGCTGCTGATCAGCTTTCAGCCAGCCAGGCTGTAGAAACTTTGCTTTTTGTAGCAAATGCAGCTTCCACCAGTTTTGAAGTAGGTTTGGAGCAGGTTTTGGAATTGCTGGAAGAAGCTGATTGTGCCAGAGCATTAATAGTGAATGGCATGGATCGTGAAGGAGCAGATTTCAATAAAACACTGGAATTTATCCGCGATAACTCAGATTATAATCCAGTTCCTTTACTGGTACCAATAGGTTCAGAATCAAAATTTGAAGGCGTGGTAGATATAATAAAAGGAAAAGCATTCATCAAGGGCGAAGCAAAAGATATTCCTGCAAATATGGTAGATATGATAGAAGAATCACGCATGTCATTGATGGAAGCAGTCGCTGAAAGTGATGATGCTCTTCTGGAAAAATATTTTGAAGCTGGTGAGCTTACAAGTGAAGAACTGGCTGGCGGGATTAAAAAAGCTATTAGTACTGGCTCATTATTCCCTGTATTTGCGGTTTCTGCAGCAGAAAACATTGCCATTGATTCACTGCTGAATGCTGTGACAGATTATCTCCCTTCACCTGCTGAGTTAAATAAAATAAAAACAACGGTAAATGATGAAAATCAGGAAATAATCTGCTCTGAAGATGGTCAGTTACTTGCTTATTCTTTTAAGCTTTCCAGTGATGCCAATCTGGGCGAGATTGCCTACGTTCGCGTGTTTTCAGGAAAACTTACCGCTGCATTAGACGTATATATTCCTGAGAAAGCATCTAAGGACAGAATTGGTTCCATGTCTTATTTCGTAGGAAAAAGCCGTAGTGATGCTGAAGAGCTTTGTGCTGGTGATATTGGTGGATTGGTGAAAGTGAAAGCTATCCGGTCATTTAATTCTATCGTTAAGCAGGGAAGTGATATGCGTAAGAAAGCTATCACCTTACCTACTCCGGTTTACTGGCAGGCGATCTCAGCTGTATATCAGAAAGATGAAGACAAGATCGGAAGTGGTTTAACTAAACTTTTGGATGAAGACCCAACTTTGAACCTGAGTATGAATACAGAAGCCGGTGAATATGTGCTTTCTGGTATTGGTGATCAACAGATTCAGCTTGTCCTAAAGAAATTATTGAGCCGCTTTAAAATAGAGGCTTCTCTGCAAACTCCATCTGTGAACTATCGCGAGACCCTTCAGGGTGGCACTGTAGACGTGAGCTATAAGCACAAAAAGCAGTCTGGTGGACGTGGACAGTATGCGGAAGTATACTTCCGTGTAAAACCTATGGAGCGTGGTCATGGATTTGAATTCAAGAACTCCGTTGTAGGAGGAACTATTCCGTCTAATTACATTCCCGCGATTGAAAAGGGACTGAAAGAGATACTTGTGAAAGGCGTAATTTGCGGAAATCCGATTGTGGATGTTCAAGTAGAAGTATATTTTGGCAGTTACCATGATGTGGATTCTTCTGAGATGGCATTTAAGATAGCTTCCTGGCAGGCAATGAAAAAAGCATTTGCTGAAGGTAAACCAATTCTGCTGGAACCCATTCATAACGTGCAGATCATTATCCCAAATGAATACATGGGCGACGTGATGGGTGATATTTCTACTCGTCGTGGACGCATCAGCGGTATGGAACAAAAAGGTCGTAAACAGATATTGAATGCCACTATCCCACTCGTGGAATTATACAACTACTATCCAGTTCTGAAATCACTCACACAGGGACGTGGAAAGTTCATTCAGGATTACTCACATTATGAAAAAGTGCCAGCTGAGATCACCCTGAAAGTGATAGCAGCCCATGAAAGCGATGATGAAAGTTAAATAAGAAATTTTCTATAAATCTTAAAGCTTCAGCTATCCGCTGGAGCTTTTTTTTGTGAACTTTGAAGTTGTTAAAAATAAGGTGTATTTATCACTATAAAGGGAATCATCATACCCAGCAACAGATACTGATCAAAATTACTTCTGAAAAAAGGAGGTAGTTCAGTTCAAACTTTTTTCCTTGACAGCTAAATTATCTACTATAGGCAAATTAATAACTTATGATATATTTGAATTATGAATTGACGGAATAGAATTTTGATTGCAAATATAGTAGAGGTGAGTTTAAAATCAGTGGCAATTAATAATAAAAGGAGCGTTTTATGAGTGAAGGAATTATTTTTAACAGGCGAGCATCGGGATTGGTCCGGGAGCTATCCTGGTTTGATGTATTCATCTTTGTGGTAGCTGGTCCGGCAGCTTCGGGAGTTATGTTCTATTCTGTATCGACAGCAGCGGATTTTCCGGGAGCTAATCTACCTCTGGCATTTTTTTTGGGACTATTGATATTTTTGCCCATCATGCTTTTAGTGGCGATGAATTCGGCAACCATGCCACGCTCAGGCGGTTTATATATCGCCGTCAGCCGGGTAATGGGACCCACTCTGGGCTTTTTATGTGCCTGGCTACTCTTTATTGGCTATGGAATATCCAGTGGCGTTTTGGGATATCTTGTTGTGGGATTGATGGGAGCAATGTTTTCAACTGCCGGGTTATCAAGTTCCATAGCCTGGATGACGAATTTGGGACAATCCATGCAAACCCCTTTATGGCAGACTATTGGTGGAGTGATCTGGGTGATATTGTTCTGGTACATTGCTTATACAGGAATACGAAAAGTTAAAAAAATAATGCGGATAGCATTCTTTATACCATTAGTGGGCACAGTAATTGCCATCTTCTGGTTTTTTAATTCAGGAGGTATGGATCAGGTAGCAGCTGCATTTAATAATACCTGGGGTTCAGGAGCATTTCAGGCGATCCTGGATAAGGCAAAAAACTTAGGCTGGGAACGTCACAGTTTTTCTTTTAGTGCTACGGTTCAAGCATTGATAGTGGTATTGTGGGCATATCAAAGCATTACGATCATAAATTATGCCGGAGGAGAAATTAAAACTCCCAAGACCACTATGGTACGCGGTTTTATGATCGGAACCATTTTTGTGGGCTTATTTTACATGACCATTGTCTGGGCGGTATATTCGGCTTTTGCTGGATTTATTGGCAGTTATGACTTCTTGTATGACCAGCATCCCGAAGTATTAAAAGGAATAATTGGTGAAGCCGTGCAACCCTCAATTCCCTTTTATTTTATGACGATATCGGGTAATGTCTGGTTTGGACTGGCAGTATCACTCAGTATAGCCCTCTGGTTTGCGAATTCCATTTTACCAGGATTTCTGGCAAATTCGCGTCTTGCTTTTGCACTGTCTATGGATAAATCATTTCCCAAAGCACTTAGTGCAGTAAATCGCCGTACAGGTTCACCTACCAACGCAGTTCATTTAAATGCAGTATTTTGTATATTAGGTGTGCTCATCATGGTGCTTTCAGTTAAAGTGATCCTTTCGATACTTCTTTTCACATCATTCTTTATCTTTTGGGCATTTGGTTTAAGCGCTATGCTATTACCTTATCATAAGCGAGAAATTTATGATCGATCACCGGTGAAATGGGAAATTTTTGGTGTACCGGTAATGACGATTCTGGGCGGCTTTACCTTTATTGCCGGCTGGTTTTTCCTCTATCTATCAATGGAAAATTTTACTCCGGCAGTGATGCTGACTTTGATTGGGATCATGGTAGTTGGGTTGATAGTATATCTGGTTCAGCAGAACAAAAACAGAAAAGAAGGGATCGATACTAATATGATATATTCTCAGATCCCACCAGAATAAGGAGAGATTTTGCAGAAATTATTTTTTTCAGTAGATGTACATGGAGCAAACAGTGTCTGGCGCAAATGGCTTAGAGTGCCGGAAATATATGGAGTGGATGCCATGCTTTTGTGTGGTGACCTCACCGGCAAATCACTGATCCCTGTGATTGAACAGAAAGGTGGTGGTTACAAAGCCTTTTATTTTGGTAAAAACTGGAGTTTAAAGACTGAAGAAGAAGCTATCGAGATGGAAAAACGTATCTCGGATGCTGGAGCATATACGCTGCGCTGTGATATGGATAAAGTGAAAGAACTGCAGAAAAATCCCAAGGTTCTGGAAGACCTGATGCTCAATTTGATAAAACAGCGCATGCACGACTGGCTGGAGATGCTGCTGGATAAAGTAGACGTAGATAAAGTTGATGTGATCGTAATGCCGGGAAATGATGATGACTGGATAGTAGATGAAGTAATCAAATCATTTATTCCCAGGAACATCAAGTGGTGTCTGGATCAGGTAGTGGAAGTTCTGGGAATTCAGATGATAAGTCTTGATTATGTGAATCCCACCCCCTGGGATACACCGAGAGAAGATTCGGAGCGGGGACTAAAAAAGCGGATCACTAATCTGGTTAAAAAGCTGGATGATCCCGGAAAAGCGATCTTTAATTTCCACACTCCACCTTATGGGACAATGCTTGATCTGGCACCCGAACTGGATGCCAGTAAAAAACCGGTTACGGTAGCCGGACAAGTCAACTTTGTGCATGTAGGCAGCAAAGCAGTTTATGATGCTATCAAAAAGTATCAGCCGACGCTGGGACTGCATGGGCATATTCACGAATCCTACGGCACTGATAAAATTGGGGAGACGCCAGTAGTTAATCCCGGTTCAGAATACGGTGAAGGTATCCTGCGCGGATATATCGTGGAAATAGATAACGGCAAGGTTATTAATCACTGGAAAGTGGAGGGATAATGGGACATCCTTTTTTACCTGAAAAAGATAAATTTACTGCTGAAGAACTGGAGCAGCAGGAAAACAGCTTCCGCCAGCTGCTTGACCAATTGATGAAGAAAGCGGAAGAATGTAAGGTGGTAATGAGGGTTATCGGCTCTATTGCATTCCGCATAAGAGCTCCGGAATATGTGTATATTGAGTATAAGAATAACCGCTATCTTACAGATATAGATTTTATTGTCTACAGTCGGGATATTGTCCGCGTTCAAGATATGTTCTTTGAGCTGGGCTGGAGTGAAAATCAATCTGTACTGCGACTATCTGGGGATAAACGGCGCATATTCTATCATCCCACAGAAGATATTCACTCCGATATTTTTATCGATAAACTGCGCTTCTGTCATCCCGTAGATTTCCGCAAACGACTGGAGATTGATTATCCCACTATCAGCCTGATAGACCTGATGCTGGAGAAGCTGCAAATCGTGGAGATCAACCGTAAAGACTTGGTGGACATGATGTTGCTTTTGCGCAAGTATCCGCTCTCAAATCAAGAAGAACCAGATAATATTAATGTTAAATACCTTGCCAAAATCTGCTCCAAAAACTGGGGCTGGTGGCGCACA
The DNA here is from genome assembly GCA_030765845.1 of Candidatus Stygibacter australis. Taxonomy (NCBI): domain Bacteria; kingdom Pseudomonadati; phylum Candidatus Cloacimonadota; class Cloacimonadia (SeqCode); order Cloacimonadales (SeqCode); genus Candidatus Stygibacter; species Candidatus Stygibacter australis. Next base: position 655 of record JAVCDJ010000045.1, on the reverse strand, counting down.
GCTACTATGAATTTGGACAAACTGCTGCATTTTGTGAAAGAATATCTGGAAGACAAAGAAGATATCCAGATAGTAACTGACAAGATCAACCAGATGAAAGAAAATATCGCAGCCCAGCCAAAATCACTGGGCTGGAAACTGCGCAGCATATTTGGAGATAAATTCAAGTGGTATGATGAGGTGGAAGAGGTTGATCGGAATTGATTAGCCAAAGCTACTCACATTTTGTGAAAGTGCCTGATGATATCTAAATAAATTAACTGATTTATATCTGAAGCTCCAGCAATCTGCTGGGGCTTTTTTTTAAGAATTTAACAGAATATGATTAATTCATTTGACAGAGTTTTTATGATATTTATATAGTGAAATAAGTAAGTAACTGACAAGGAGAAAATATGTTAGAAAGACTTTATATAAATAATTACCGATGTCTGGTGAACTTCGAGATCAAGTTTGACGAGATAACACTATTACTTGGTACTAATGGAACAGGTAAAACCTCTATATTTGACATATTACATAAACTCAGGCAATTGATTATTGATAATGCAAAAATTGGAGAATTATTCAACTCTGAAGACTTAACAGTATGGCTGGATTCAAATATTCAGACAATAGAATTACATGTGAAAGGAAATGGTGGTGAATATAGATA
>JAVCDJ010000044.1 GCA_030765845.1 Candidatus Stygibacter australis | reverse complement strand
ATTTTCAGGAACTGGTTTATTTCCCGGTTGTTAATATAGTCGAAAATCCCCAATAATATAGAGGAAATATATGAATTTAATTAAAATCAAAAGAGCTTTGGTCAGTGTTTCAGATAAAGCTGATATTGAATACATTGCAGGAATATTATCCAAGTCAGGATGTGAGATCATTTCTACTGGTGGAACGAAAAGAAGATTGTCAGATGCTGGGATACAAGTAACTGATATCAGTAATATTACAGGTAATCCTGAAGCATTTGATGGCAGAATGAAAACAATATCTTTCCAGGTGGAATCAGCTCTGCTGTTTGATCGTGAAAAGGATGCTGAAGAGGCAAAAAGTCTTAATGTGAAACCAATTGACCTAGTAATTTGCAATTTATATCCGTTTGCAGAAAAAGTTAAGCAAGGTGCTGAATTACCAGAATTAATTGAAAACATTGATATTGGTGGACCTACAATGATCCGCTCAGCAGCTAAAAACTATAAATGGGTAACTGTTATCACTGATCCATCAGATTATCAAAAACTGGAAAAAGAACTGACTGAAAATGATTGGCATATTTCAGAGCAATTTCGCTTTCAAATGATGAGAAAAGCCTTTAATCATACTGCTGATTATGATGCCATGATAGCCACAACACTGGATGAAAAAGCAGGTGAGAAATCCATCAGGCTTTTCTATGATCATGGAATTGAATTACGCTACGGAGAAAATTCCCATCAGGAAGCCGTTCTTTATCGAGATAATACAACTGAAAATTCTTTAGCTGACCTGGAATATCTACATGGTAAACAGCTTTCTTATAATAATATACTGGATATTGAAGCTGCTCAGCTGACGGTTCGAGATATTCCTCAAACTGCAGTTGCGATCATCAAGCATTTGAATCCTTGTGGTTTTGCCTGTGGAGATGATCAAAAGGAAGTATTAACTAATGCCTGGTTTGGTGATCCAGTCTCTGCATTTGGTTCTATCATTGCATTTAATAAGAAACTGGAATTAAGCTCAGCAGAATTTCTGGAATTAAATAATCCAGATAAATCAAAGAGAAAATTCATTGAAGTCATTGCTGCTCCAGATTTTGCAGAAGGTGTGATAGATTATCTATCTTTCCATAAGAATTTGAGAATAATAAAATTTGATCCCGATTCTATAAAGAGCAAATTCAATCTCAGATTTGTGCATGGCTCTATATTATGGCAGACGAGTGATGATAAGCTATATGATAGCTTAAATCAGGTCACAGAAGGCGATATTGACTGGATCTCTGATCAGGATCTGATTGAATTTGGGTTAAAAGCTGTTCGCAGTATCAAATCAAATGCCATTGTGATCGTGCAGCGCTCAGATAAAGGGATATTACGCTTGACTGGAATGGGGACAGGGCAGCCTAACAGGTTGATAGCTACGCAATTAGCCCTTGATAAAACAAGGACTAATTTACGGAATGAAGCTAAAGATGCTGGTATTGAAGATATTGAGGAATACGTGACAACTCAAATTGGCAAGAGTATTCTTGTTTCTGATGCATATTTCCCTTTTGCTGATAATCTGGAATTAGCTGCTGAATCGGGCATTAGAAATATCATTCAGCCTGGTGGATCAATCAGGGATAAAAAAGTGATTAAAACAGCCCGTGCACTGGGTATAAATATGTTATTTACCGGAATAAGACATTTCCGGCATTAAAAAGAATAAATGGAGAGGTTGCAAATGTATGTGATTAATAAAATTAACTCCCCGCAATTAAAGAATATCCATAGTGGGAAAGTGAGAGACAGTTTTAGAATCAGTGATACCGAAAGGATGCTGGTGGTTTCTGATAGGATTTCCAGCTTTGACAGCGTATTAAACTCTGAAATTCCCTATAAGGGAGCGGTTTTGAACGGGATATCCAGCTGGTGGTTTGAGCAAACTGAGGATATAATTGGAAATCATTTTATAAAAATGGTGGATCCCAATATTGCTTTGGTTAAAGAAGCAGAGCCAATTCGCATTGAAATGATCGTGAGAGGTTATCTTACCGGCTCCATGTGGCGCAGGTATAAGAAAGGGGACAGGACATTCTCTGGAGTTAATGCTGCAGATGGACTTACCCAAAATCAGAAATTTCCCAATCCAATCCTAACTCCAACTACCAAAGAAGAACATGATCGTGAGATCACACCAGAGGATATCGTTAAGGAAGGGTGGACTACATCTGAACTTTATAACCAGATGGCAGAAGTATCTCTCAAGCTCTTTGATCGAGGAACTGAGTTATTAGCCAGCAAGGGAATTATACTGGTGGATACTAAATATGAATTCGGATTACTGGATGGCAAACTGATCTTGATAGATGAAATTCACACTCCGGATAGTTCACGTTTCTGGTCACTTGAATCATATAAAAAAGACTCTGCAAAAATTGACCAGATGGATAAGGAATATGTGCGTCAATGGCTTTTGAATAATAAGAAAGATGGACGAATTCCTGAATTTCTACCACCTGAAGTGATTTCTGAGACATCAAGGCGTTACTTATCTATTTATAATATAATAACTGGAAGTAATATAGTATGTGATGATACAATTGATATAGAACAGAGGATTGCTGGAAATTTGGTTAAAAAAGGAATCATCAAAGATGCTTATGTAAGTATTTTTATGGGTTCACCTAGTGATCTACCTCATTGTGAGAACATCATAAAAGCATTGGAAAAATATGATATATTCACACAGATGAGAGTAGTTTCTGCCCATAAGAATGGGGAGAGAATTCCTGAGATATTGGGTGATTATAATAATTCTATCGAACCTGGAGTGATCATAGCAGTAGCTGGCAGATCTAATGGACTGGGAGGAGCATTGGCAGCAAATAGCTCAATACCAGTGATAAGTTGCCCACCCTTTAAAGATAAGATCGATATGATGGTGAATATCAATTCTACCTTGATCATGCCATCCAAAACTCCCGGATTAACTGTGATAGATACGGGAAATGCAGCAAAAGCAGCGATCAATTGTTTGAATATCAGTCGATTACGTAAAATAGTGAATCAGGAAATAGCTGACATCAAAGAGTCTTTGATTAAGGCTGATAATGAAATCAAAGAAAGATAAATAATCTACTGAGGTGAATATGAATATAGCAGTGATTGGTTCCGGGGGAAGAGAGCATGCAATTGTCTGGAAACTACAGCAAAGTGAAAGAGCTGAAAAAGTCTTTTGCATCCCGGGTAATGCGGGAACCCACAACAATGTAGAACTAAAGGTAAATGATTTTAGCGGGATCAAGCGATTCTGTGAAGATAATGATGTGAAACTGATATTTGTGGGACCAGAGCAGCCCTTAAATGAGGGAATCACAGATTATTTCGACGGTAGTGGTATAATGGTTTTTGGGCCAGATAAACGGGCTTCACAACTTGAAAGCTCAAAAATATTCGCCAAAGAGTTCATGATCA
>JAVCDJ010000043.1 GCA_030765845.1 Candidatus Stygibacter australis | reverse complement strand
TACCAGATTACAGGTTTCATCTTATCTGACAGACTCACCGACTGCAAGGTTTAACGAAGCTAAACCCGTTCGCTTTCGCTACGGCTTACTTACCGATTCAAAGAGCTTTGACTATTCCATTACTGGAAATAACCATCTTTTTCACTTCCGGCTGAACAGAAAATTAACCGGGCTGGACTTTCACCAGTTAGAGGCACACCACTTCGTGACGCACCAGAAAGCACAGAGAACACGGAGGGGGAAATTGAAAATGTAAAATGTAAAATTAAATGTAATGTAAGAGTTTTAACCACTGAAGGCCCTGAAAGACACTGAATAAGAGAAGAGTTTATTATTTGTGCAGTCTTTACGTCGTGTAGTATTTCAGTCGAGCAGTCTATCAGTCATGTAGTCGCACCCTCAATTTTTCTCGTCTCCCCGTCTCCCGAATTTCCAGTCACAAGTCACCAGTCACGATGAGAATTTATTGACCAATTAATGGTCATCTGTAAATTATCCGCTTATGAAAAAAATAGCAGTTACGGGAGCGAATGGATTTATTGGGAGCAGATTGAGTAATCTGCTTAAGGAAAAGGAATTTGACGTCGTCTGCCTGGTGCGGCACGGTAGTGATATCAGTCTGCTGAATGGAGATGCTGAGATCCGGTATGTGGATTATTATGAGCTGGATTCTCTGAAAGAAGCACTCGCTGATCGTGAGATACTTATCCATGCAGCAGCACTTACAAAAACCCGTAAATGGGAAGACTTTCAGAAAACCAATATTGACCTGGTGGAACAACTGGTGGAGCTTACTAATGACATTAAGGGTTTTGAGCAATTCATCTTTTTGAGTTCACAGGCAGCAGCGGGACCGGCAATATCTGCTATTGGTAAAAAGGAATCTGAATACTGCCAGCCAATAACCATGTATGGCAAAAGCAAACGGGTTGCAGAAATAATTATAGAAGATAAATGCGCTCATTCCTGGACTATCATCCGACCAGTAAGTGTGTTTGGGCCAGGAGAAAAGGACTTTCTGGAATATTATAAAATAGTGAATACTGGTATTGCTCCGCTTACGGGTATGACTGATAAATATCTTAATTTTATTTATGTGGATGATCTTTGCGATCTGATAGAAAAATCAATTGGGAATCCAGCAGCAGTTAATGAATGTTTTTTTGCAGCAGGGAATGAGATCATCAGCATGGCAGGATTTGCTTATATCATAGCCGAAGCCTTAAATAAGAAGATATTTGAACTGAGGATACCTCTGCCGATACTTTATATGGCTGCTTTCATAAATGAACTGATAGCTCTCAAAAATAAAAGTTATCCTGCCCTGAACCGGGAAAAATTCCGCGAAATGCAGCAACGCTACTGGCTGGCTGATACTCATAAGGCAAATGAATTGCTGGGCTGGCAACCTTCATCTACCATCGCCAGACAAATGCAGACCACCATCAAATGGTATAGAGAAAGGAACCTGCTCAAATGAAGATATTTTACTTGATCATAATCAGTCTTTCAATGGGGTTACTATATTCCCAGGCACCTGACAGCCTGCAGGCAGTTACTGCACAGGACTCAATACTGATAGCTGAAGCAATGGAAGAGCAAGCACCGGCAGATACCATCACCTATGATCCTGTGGAACTGAGGAATGAGATAAACAGCTTTATTGATGAAGATCAGCAGCAATTAAAAAGGGACTGGTTTCCCTGGTGGTATTTGACTGAAAATAAGCATTATATCTCATTAAGCAAGCCCTACTTAAGTGTCAGAAGAAATGGATTTAGGATATATTCTGCCCAGGAACGGGATATGAGGCATATTCAGAGCAATAGAGCTTTCTATGTTCTGGAAAACCAGGGGCACAGTATTGATCTGGAAAATGATCATTATTACCTTCCTGTAACTCTCACTGATGCGGAGGCAGGAATGGGTGATTATCGCAATATGCAGGGTAATTTTACCATGCGTAAGGGTAAACTGCTGGGACAGGATAGTCTGGGCATCTGCCTGAATATCACGGGGATCAATGGCTACTGGTTTGGTGATTATGATACTGCTGCCAATATCAGGCTGCATTTGTATAATAAATTCCCAGCCGGCACACTGGAATATATTCATACTGCCTATAGCGAGGAATCCAGCAGTGACCTTTTTCCTTATGCCGGTGATGAGGAACTGATTACACGTGAGATATCAGAAGAGATGCTTTTATTTAATACTGATATCCTCGATCTGGGGTTCAGATATGAATCAGGCACTACAGCAGGAAGAGATAAACGGCAGATGAGCTTTATGCTGCGAAAAACCGGGAAACTACCTGCGCTGGATTATGATCTGAGCCTGGAATATCTTAAGGAGAATTCTAATGCCGATTCCAGTTGGCTATCCTTGAGTGGAAATGCTTCGGGCAATTGGCAATTTACTGATTATACTGCGGCAATTGATCTGATCGACAGGGATAATTATTTTTATGAAGCTTCTTTATATACTGATCTATATAAGGGGGCGGGATTTATCGGGAAAGCCATGGACCGGGCATTTAGCGATACTTTGCTGTATTCCACTCCGGGAATAGAAACGCGGTATGGGGCTGGAATTGCCTGGCATAATGATAATATTATCGCTGATATCGTGTATGGAAATCAGGATGACGGGCTTTATAACGACTGGTACATGGAATCATATATAAATTGTAATATCCCCTATAAAAACTTCAACCTGGTCTATCGGAACTGGTCTTTCTATTTTCTGAATCCGGAATTTCAAACTCAAAATGAGCTGGAATTTATCTATAACCTGCCTTATAATAACAGGGTGAGATTCATGATCAACAGCAGGTATTACACTGAATATTATGATGATGAGGAAGATTTTATTCCTGCTGCCCATAATATTGATCTGCTTCTGGGGATCAAGATAAGTAGGAATTTTGAGTTCAGGGCTGAAATGATCAATGTCACGAATAATTTTTATCTGCTTGGAAGTCAGGTGGCTGGTTTACATTATATTTTCAATATGTACTGGTATTTTATTAATTAGTGAACAGTGAACGGTGAACAGTGAACGGTGTGAAGAGGAATGTAATGTAGAAATTTAGCCAGTAGAGTAGAGACAGGCTTCAATTATTCTATCCACCTGTCCCCCTCGTCAAACCGTGCATGCGGTTTTCCCG